>NZ_FWZT01000018.1 GCF_900177345.1 Pseudobacteriovorax antillogorgiicola | reverse complement strand
CACTCAAATACCATCGCTACTTCAAAGCTTGGTATGAGAGCCCAGAAGATGCTAGTGAATGCTTGCAAAAGTTTTTTGGTTGGTACAACACTGAGCATCGACACATAAATCTTGGCTTGATGACGCCTGAAACTGTTCATCAAGGTAAGGATAAGTCTGTAGCTAAGAAGAGAGCTGAGGTTCTCAAGCAAGCTTTTGAAGCCTATCCAGAAAGGTTTCCAAAGTCCGGACCTAGACTGCCAGTACCCGCTGATTCTGTTGGTATAAATGTACCGGTGGTAAGGAAGTCTATACCCGTTTTGGGGTGATTGTTATACTAAACTTTCACCCTAATTGTCTCAAACACCCTGACATATTCCGGTGGGCACTTGGCAGCCTGACACGTTTGCCTGTTGATGGATGAAAATATGAAAATGAATAATAGGAAGATCCATCTTTAAGGCTACGTTTATTGATGTAGAGCTTTGGATAAATCATAATATTCGCCTATCGGTAAAAATCTTAAGATTCGAAACGATAAGGCTAAGTCATTGAAATCATTGCTTGAACCTGGCAAGAAATCAAGGCCCGGGAAATAACTGAAAAATCTAGGTACGTCATGGTGCCCGGGGCCGGACTTGAACCGGCACGACCTTGCGGTCGGGAGATTTTAAGTCTCCTGTGTCTACCAATTCCACCACCCGGGCATGGGTGTGTGCTGTGGTAAGCTCCCTACTGTAGGGAAGTAGGAATGTACCACAACTAATGAACATTGCAAGAGAATTGATAGGATAAAATCTTAGAGTGAGAACTTCTATCTATCGAAAACAATTGATCTTGATTAATTTTTAATCATATTTTGCTTGTCTCAAGATCAAGAAGCTAGCCTCGCCCATAGGATTTTTATCCTCCGAGACCAAGGGTCTAATCTAGCCTTAGCCTCTATCAGTGATGGCTATTTGAGTGGCTCTCATTCCCGTGCCGAGTGCTTCCTTTTTTCGAAGGGGATCGAGCGGAGCCATGGTGACCTTTCGAAGTACGCTGCTTAGTCCTATGCTTACCCCGATTGATGTGCTTTCCATGACTCCTCTGCTTATGGGACTTTCTAATCTTTTTGCCATGACTAGCCTTATGATGTCGCTTCGTCTTTGAGTGGTGCGCCTTATTTGGAGGCCGATGTTTTGGACCAGGGGTAACCCCATGAGCACTGTGAGCCGATAGCTGGGTTCCGTGTGAACCATGTTTCGCATGTCGACCAGTGGCATGGTTCTTCGCCATACTGTGAGAAGAGTTCTTACCATGCGGCGTATGTTTACCATGCGAATGTTTACCGTGCGATGCATGATTTACGCTAGACTCGTGTGCTTTATGAGAGGTGTGGCTTCCGTCGGAATCATGCTTTTGATTGCCATTCGTCTGAGAATGCTTGTGGCCATTTTTTCGCGTCCTGTGATTGCTGGCCTGCCCTTGCTCATGATGACCAATAGCATGGGCTGATTTACGCTTATGAATCTGATATGAAGCTGGTTTTCCCGTCGAAGTTTTATTGAGAAAGCCACTTAAATCTGAACAAGCTGTTAACAGAAGTGTTACGAACAATGGAAATATATGCCCGATCCGCATGGTTATCATCTTTGCCCCCTGTTTAAAATATGGTAGAGACCTTAGAGATCTAGCTCTGACCTATAAAAGCAATTTTCAAACCAAAGGTTGAGTACATCTCTGCTTAGATATTAACGACTTAGGCCATAATCGCAGTATGGATTTCACCGAAACTGTCCTAGAGAAGATCGATAGAGAGGAAGGCGAGCGTTTGTTATTGAAACAACAGATATACTCCATCGATAGAAAAGATAACGGGATCTTTCTCGTTGGCAAACTTGCAAATGAATTCTAGGCGATCGACATCAATCGACTTTTCCGAGACATGATCAGATAGGGGTTACTTGCATCTTCCAAGGCAAACAACTCATCTTAGTTTTGATCGGTCTTATTGGGTATCAAATGAGATAGATGTGGCTGGCAATCCAAGGATCACCAGCCACGGTGGGGGGAACTAAAGTGGAAGCCTTGGACTAGAAACTTCAAGATACGTAGCGGCTCCAGCATTGTATCTATCATTACGATCTCCTAATGGTGAGCCGATCACAGCATTCAAGCCATCTATTGCCATGCTGTATCCATAGCTGTCGCCTCTTTGAATACCAGCAGGATTGGAAAGTTGCTGTCTGAGGCTCCAACGACCGTTGCTAAATTGAAAGAAATAGACTCTTCCAACATCCATGTTCCTGGAAGATGTCTTATCATCGTAACCGGGTGAACCAACCATCAAGACATCACCGGACAACGCTACATCGAAACCAAAGTGATCTTGATATGATTTTCCAGGAGGGCTCATCACCTGGGTTATCCAGCGGCCTTGCTCTTGACGAAAGACGTAGGCAGACCCAACGTCCTTTCCATAGCTGTCCCCTTTATAGGCTCCGACTGCTACACTACCTTCCGAATTGATGTCAACACTCTTCCCAAAGTGCATCTCGGCTCTGATATTACTTGGTTGGAGTTTCTTGATCATCATCCAATCGTTTCTAAAATTTTTTCGATAGACATAGGCACATCCAATTTGAGAAACCTGCCGCCCCATTACCGAGCGATTGTAAAGTGGAGCTCCAATAGCAGCAAAGTTACCATTTATGGCCACACTTTCACCGTAGAAACTATCCTGTTGTCGGTCTCGAAGGGGGGGCGTCAGAATCTGTTGAAGCCTAAACGATCGCCGACCATCGGAGTGAAATACATATGCCTTACCAGTGCCATTACTATCACCCTTAGCACCAACGATTATATCAACTCCACCCATAGGTGTACCTCTAGGAGATAGCTGGGTATCTGAGTAGATATCAACGCTTAACCCAAAAATATGGTTATGGCGATTGTTATCTGTGGAGGGATTTTCAATAATTCCTTGCTCGAAACAATTCCATCGATTTGTACTTGTTGCTTGCTTAAATACAAACACGCGGCCCGCGTTTCCTATATGATCTGTCTTTGTCTTTTTCAATGAGTGGCTCAAGCTACTTCTGAAGTCAGAACTCCGAGAAGCAGTTCGATCAAGATCATGAGGAGCCCCAACGACAGCATAGCTTCCAGATATGGCAACAGCTTTTCCGAAGTGTAAGTAGCTCCCTCGCCCAATGCCACAGTCCATTGAACTAACTTTTTGCTTTAGGTTCCATGTATATTTACCATTTATGAGCTCTCGATGATAGAAGTAGGCAGCCCCTGCATTCATTCCTGCATCATCATCACCCCAGGCACCTGCCACAAGCCAGTCTCCGGATATATCCACGCTATATCCCAAAAGATCGCCCGCCTTCGAGTTTAAAGATGTGAGAACTGTAGGAGCTTCGGGGGCAGAAATGGGCATTTGACTTAGACTAGCACCACCCATGTTTACAGGAGGGGAAGTCCTACTACTTAAAGCTGGCAACTGACTTGTAGTTCTCACTGGCGTGACTCCCGGACTTGTCCCAGCCACGATGTCAAACACATTTAGTGCAAAAACCCCTAATCCAGTTAGGCCCAATACAGCAACGATGGCATTGGCAATCTGCATAAATCTTTTCCTCATTTTCGATAGTTTTCGCCCTCCATGGCACTTTTAGTGTGCTCCATCAGCACGATTCAAAAAGAATCATTAAAAAATCTAAGATTTGTTAAGCAATCGAAGCGCCAACGCTAAGTTGCTGAAACCCAAGTTGATAGCATGCTAAATTTTGAGTAATGACAAGGCAGGAAGATTTAGATATTTGTTCCAAGGATTACAAGACACTTAGATTCCTAGCATAAAGCATAGTCCCATCGCTAACTATAATCACAGCATCGGCAGTACTGCACAAATCCCCATATCTATAGGTATTGATTAGTTTAATTTCCTTGGTGATGTTTTGAAAATGAGATTCTTCAATGTTTGATGCTACTCAAGCAGTCCTTTGCAAGGATGAATCCTCCGACTAGTGCTTAGTCACATTGAATTCTCGGCTAGGCGTCGAGGAATGATTGAGGAGATAGTACTCCCGTACAGCGACGATTGAGAGACGAAGACAACAACGCCGAGGATTCAAAGTGACTAAGCACTAGCCACATGAATCAATTCCTGCATAACTTACATTGGTGGGAGCACACACAGTTTGCAAAGATGTCCCAAACTCACGGACGCACCAAGATCTATCAGCTAATAATCCACTTGAAACAGGCAACTTAGAATCTTCTTGAATGCACAGATAGCCTTCTTATTACCGTTAACCCTGTGAACTAGAATATCTGCTGCAAATCACAGTTCTTGGAGATGTCATAATCTGTTTAGAATTAAGACTGTCTTGGAAGCGATCGATAGATTGTCACTGTGATAGACCATAACTCCTAACAATGTATGGCTCCATACTTCGCCATACAATTGGCCACATCCTTGCGAAGCTTGCAATATATCAATGGACTTATTTTCATGAGGTAGACCATTATGGGCAAATCAGTAAGCAAGCTAGTCGCCAAACTGCTATCACTTTTAAGCATAACTTTCTTTTTAGGTGGATGTGCACTGCATCACATTCCTATTGAGGAATCGTTTCGCTCAAGTAAAAATCCTAAAGTCGGGCTAGTAGTAAAGAATTACCCTAGGGCTAACCTATACTTTAATGATGGTCGAGAAATTGAAAAGGATGTTGTCAGCGCTTCGATGAACCAGAGCCTCGTGGAGCGGATTGAAAAAACTAAACTTAAACCTCTTTTTCAAAATGAGTTTGAAAAGCAATTTATTGATGTGATCTACAATCGCTTCGGTCATGCAACCTACCTAATGCCTGAATTCATTGAAAAGCTGAAACCCTTCTCTAATGATAACAGCGACGAATTACGACTAGATTTTGCTAAAACTGACTACCGAAAACTCAAAAAGAAGGGCATTGACTACCTACTCGTCTTGGAAATCATGCAAGTTGGCCTTCAAAGACCCTACTACGGCCAAGCCCCTATCGCCGCACCCAGTGGCTACGCAAAAATACGGATAGATGTTATCAGTATCAAAACAAATAAAGTTGTGTGGCGAGAAACCCGCAGATCAGAGGCGTTGATCGACGGCGAATGGGATCTGCCGCCAAACTTTGATAGCGCCGTCACCGCTGTGGAAGCAAGCTTTCGGCGCGCCATGATTAAGATACTTTTTACAATGAAGGAACAATTAGATAAAAACCCAACTACCGTTCAGACATCCAACCGACCTGTAAATCCAGACATTGACTTGAGTTCTGAATCATAGCTCACGCTCTTCCTAACAAGAAAACTAAACGGTTGAAATATTTGTATTTTCTCTCCATAGGCCGCACCTACGGCCTATTTCAATCGTCACCTAAAATATTACTGGTTTCTTACTTAGTTTAGATGCTCAGAATCCGATAGCGGAGGCATGAGAAGATAGGAATAAAGGTTATAATGACTTCGTTACTTAGGATCCTTCTTAGCCTCATTTTATGCAATACTTACCTTCTAGCAGTTCCAAAGGATCCTGTTAAGTACTGGTCTAATTATCAAAAGAGAACTGAAAAACTGTTCGAACAGCTAGCTATTACAGATTCATCAAAAATCGATGAAATCAAGAGTAAGCTTCCCCAATTCGATGACGGTAGCGACAGTCAATACCTTCTATATAGACAGCTGTCAGAATACTCAAATAAATTCTGCACAACTATGATCAGGCCTGATGATCTAGCTATGCGAGCCCGCTGCAAGGTCTACAACGAGGTAGATGAAGTTAGCTGGGATACCCTGTACGAAATGGCCAAACAAAGTTCGGTAAGTGAACAGGCGCATGTGATTCGTTCCCGCCTCAGAGATGCAGCTATGAAAGGCGACATCGTTGCAGCCCGAGGTCTACAAAAGTACATTAAAGATATCCCTGACGATGCTATATTTAGTCATCTTCTTATTAAACGCAGTCTAGCCAATCACTTCATTAATCCCACAAATGACTTAGAAACTATTGAGTCTGGTATTGAAATGCTAAAAGAAACTCTTGAAATAGATCCCGATTCATCTATAGCATTTTTTAATATTGGTATCGCATATCTCTTGAACCTGAACCGACCATCTAGTGCTTTGGAATGGTTATTAAAGGCGAGAGAGGCGGACGACGGTCGTGTGGACAAGGACACAAGCATTTTCTTGGCATTAGCCTACGTAGAGCTAGGAGATACAAAATTAGCCATTGAAGAATTAGAAAAGCCTTCCGAAGCCCCTGAACCTTATCGAGCAAAGTTTCTGAAATGCTACGAAGAGTATATAATCTTTCGCATTCGAGGTTTCAACGATTTAAAAAGCTGCCTTACTCTCTCCGGTGGTGTTCAAATTGATGCGCTCCTAGACATCATCGAGAGGATTAATAAGCTTGATCTCTCTACGCAGCAAAAAGTGCTATTTTTCGACAATTACAAAAATCTTATTCATGAAAATTTACTACCATTGATTAGGGACAACGCTGAGTCATCTGCCCGCACGATAGCTCTAAATCAAAAAGATCACGAATTGAAAATCAACCGTCTAGAACTAGCCAAAAAGCAGGAAGAACTCAAGTCTCAAAGATATCTGAGGCTTAGTATTATTGGGCTTTCGTTACTTGTTCTTATGATCGCCTACCTTCTTTTCCGCATGAAACATCGCGCCCAAACGATCAGAATTCTGAAAGAGCAGACACGTGCCAATAGCGAACAGATGGCGAAAGATCATGCTTACAGCGAATTCAACAAGATCATCTACCCTCATCAGCTTGCTCTGATTAAAAAGGGAAGAAAAATCGAAGATTCCATGCCATGTGAAAAAAGTCGCGCTGCTGTAATATCATTTGATATTCAAAACTCATCTAAACTAGGCCATGGGAAGCACCACGACTTTTTTGAAAAAATTCTTAAAAAGTGCTACCAACGAATGAACGAAAGCTACGAAGAGCATAACATTTCAGCAAATGCCTATATGATCAAGGAAATGGGAGATGGCTTCCTTTGCAGTGTGGGGTTTCCTTTTAAATGCCAAGGAGATGTCGCCTTGCAAGCTTATTCGCTTGCAATCAGCTTTGTAAAAATTCTGAATGAGACTGCTGCCGTCCACTTTCCTAATCACAATGTCTACTGTGGAATAGGAATATCTTACGGAGATGTTTACGGCTACTTTCCCAAAATTGGGCTCAAGCAGTACGATCTCTACGGGGATGCTATTGTACATGCTAAACGATATGAGTCTATGAGACGGTATATTTTTGACACTTTGAAAGTCGAAAGAGGAAATATCATCATCTTCCAAGAGGCGTTTTTGGAACAACTGCCTCTGAAAATTCGAAGAAAGCTAGTTAAGGTCAAACTCAATTCTGTAAAAGTGAGAGATGATTCTCAGGCTTCACATCTCTCTTATCTTCTGATGCCAGGACACAGGTGGCCTTTACCCAAAGCTGAAGGCGAGTGAATACCTTTGCCTATCTCTGGCTATTCTGTCTCTACTGAGGTATTCCTGTTGGAGAGCCTTTATCAGGTTCGAAGTGAGAAGACTTCAGAACTAAGTCCTAGTATTGACATTCAACAGGAGTAGAATCCAATGAAATTACTTCATAATCCACGCTGTAGCAAAAGTCGAGAGGCCCTCTCCTTGTTAGAAGAGAGAGGTATCAACCTTGAAGTCCGTGAGTACTTAAAAGAGCCAATGGAAGAAGGAGAGCTTCGGGAGCTAGTCAAGATGCTTGGCACCCCCGTCTTAAGACTCCTACGTCAAAAAGAGAGCCTGGTACAGACATTAGAGCTAGATCTTAGCGACAGTGATGCTGTTTTTGCTGCGATTGCAGCGCATCCATCTCTGATGGAGCGACCGGTGTTCATTGGAAAAAGTGGCAAAGCTGTGATTGGTCGTCCCCCAGAGAGGGTTTTGGACTTACTCTAACCATCTTTAGATCGGGTTTTGGCCGCTTCCAAGTCACGAGATCCAAGCACCTCATGCGCTCTTGTAAATGGACTCATCTTACTGCCGACTTTCATCAACGGTAAGGGTCTGAAATGAATCTGGGTGCGCAAGGTTGAAGTCTCGGGCATGCTGAAGTAAATCAGGATCAAAGCCCTGCTCTCGGATTCTCTTTATAAACTCGATGAACCTAGGAGAATTCTTAATCTCTGTTGGTTGAGCTCTTTCTTTTAAGTGATAATCTGCAACCAACTTTGCTCCATGACCCTTATGACTACCACGATCATCTTGATAATACTGAGACAGAACCAACAAACGATTTCCTAGAAACAGAGCTTCCTCTAGGTCATGAGTCACAAAGAAAACAGTCATCTTAGATTCTTCCCAATGTTCAAGCAGGAATAGCTGCAAGTCTTCTCTGGTCCCAGGGTCTAAAGCTCCAAAAGGTTCATCCATAAGCAGGATCTTGGGCTTTTTAATCAAGGCTTGCACAATAGCTACTCGTTGTCGCATTCCACCGGAAAGCTCATGGGGATACTTTGAGCTATGCTGATCGAGCCTTACTCTTGCTAGATACTCCATGACTGTAGTTTTGATTTCTTTATTAGTTAGCCCAGCAGATCGATTCAACCTTAAGCCGAGAGCGACATTATCTAAAACTGTGAGGTGGGGAAATAGGGAGTATTTTTGAAACACGATCCCTCGGCGTTCATCAGCAAAACCAATAGGTATACCATCTAAAAGGATCTTGCCACTGTCTGAAGCCTCTTGACCCAGGATGAGTCGTAGTAGAGTTGATTTACCACAACCACTAGGGCCAACAACCGTGCAGAATGTGCTTCTAGAAACTTTCAGATCAATGTTGTCGAGGATCACTTTCGATCCATATGACTTGTAAACATCCTCGATTACAAGAAAGTGATCTTGATCTACCATCATTGCACTCCTTTATACCAAGGGAAAAAGATATCTATTGATTTTCTGAGAGAATAATCGAACAAGAAGCCAAGAAAGGTTATCCAAAGAGCATAGGGAATGATAACGTCCATTGCCAGATACCGCCTCACCAAAAAGATGCGATAGCCCAGACCTTCTTGTGAAGAGATAGCCTCAGAAGCGATTAAGAATAGCCATGCCGCACCAAGTGCTAAGCGAACAGTTTCAATGAGTCTAGGAAGTATCTGAGGTAAAATGATTCGATACGTTACCTGCCAAGATCTTGCTCCCAGAGTTAAGGACTTGATAATCTGCTCAAAAGGAATTTTAGAACTCGATAGGTAGATATCCCTCGTAATAAGCGGGAATGTCCCTAGGAAGATCAACGCTATTTTACCAAATTCATCAACACCAAAGCTGATAAAAAGAATTGGTAGAATTGCTAATGGCGGGATGATCGAAAAGAACGTCATGAAGCTTAAAAACAGAGATCGAAACCCTGGGTAAATTCCCATATTCAGCCCCAAGAAAAGGCCGCAGAAAGCAGCAAGGCTAATACCAATGCCAATGCGCTTTAAGCTCGCAAAGGTATCTGACCATAGGATATACTCTCCGCTTCGACGATCTTCTTGAAACGCCACGCGATCAACAGCATCCAACATTTGTGTCAGCGACGGAAGTATCTTATCCTGAGGATTTTCTTCCAATCGAGCCGACGAAGCATTGAAATACATAATGAGAAACAGAACAAAAGGCAAGGCTGATAGAAATATCCCTAGCAGCCTCCCAGGTGAGGCATAAAAACCGAGAAGCTGAGGTCGTTTCAAGGGGTCACCTATAGTCTATTCTATAGTTTGTTGCTTGCTGCCATTTCCATGTACTTGGCTGTGAATCGAAGCTTTACATTCTTCTTGTTACCCAAGACGCTGCCATCGGAAAACTCGATACCAAGAAAATCTTTGGAAGAAGCATTGCTACCGAAGAGTCCTTTGTCAAAGGAGAAGGTTCGAACATAATCCATGGTTTTTTTCAGCTTTTCATCCTTTGCAAAACCAACCGCCTTGCTAGGATTATAAAACATGGACGTTGTCTTAAGCTGGTTTTTAAAATCCTCAACTGAAGAACCTGCCTGCTTCGCCATGGCTGCGATAGCATTGCTATTAGACTTAGAGGTCATCACAGACATGACTTCATACCACGCTCCCGTCAAAGCCTTCTTAAGAGCCTCATCGGCAGTGCTCTTGACCACCATCACATCGATAATCTCACCCGGGATCATGGATGAGTCGAATAGCATGGTAGACCCTTTTTGGTTCTTCAAACTCATGAGAATCGGGTTCCAGGTTACTGCTGACCCTTTCTTAGCAGAATATACAGAGCCAATATCAGCATCGCTGGTATTCACCAATTTGAGATCTTTTTCCTTCATACCATTCATATCAAGTGCTCTTGCCAGGAGATAGTGAGACACAGAGAGCTCCACAAGCATGACCTCACTTCCCTTTAGTTCCTTCACTGACGTCTTTGAACGACTGATGATCCCATCGTTACCGTTGGAAAAATCGCCAATGATGAGAGCTGTCGAATCAATACCCCCCACTGCAGGGATCGTTAAAGCATCCATGTTCGTCATGGTACAAGCATCATATTTGCCTGCTGTGTAAAGATTAATTGACTCGATGTAGTCATTGACTAGATCAAGCTTGATCTTGATTTTATACTTGTCAGCCCATTTCTTAAGAATACCTGAAGACTCTGCGTAACCCCAAGGCTCCCAGCCAGTATAGTGGGACCAGCAAACAGAGTATGTCTTTGCTAAAGACGTTGTGCTCAGCCATAATGCCATTAAAGATAAAATACCTAACTTCATCAACGACCTCCGGAGTTCAAACATTGATCCGTGCAATAAAAATATTTTAACCACATCTAATTGTACATGTGTAGAATATTTATTGTTTCTTCCTTAGGAAGATACCAATATTATATCTATGCTGCTTAAAATTACTAGCAGACATCTGATAAAATTGTGTAGAAGGTTATTAAATAATCTTACCGATCGAGAGGTGAAACATTGTTCAGGATAAAAGCATTCATAGTTTTCGCCACCATGGCGGTTTTTAACAATGTAGCGCTAGGTGTAAATTACATCTCCTCACCAGCTCTAGACCAAGCCATGAGTCTGAAAGTTCTAAACTGCCCTACCAAGTCCACAATTCAGTTGCCTATCATCACTTGGGGTGGAGATATTGCAACGATATACGCCAATGGTAATCAAAAAGAGACAAGCTCCTCCAGCATACTTGGAAAAAAGGGCCTTAAATTTAGCCTGAAGCGTGAAGATAAATTTAAGAAGCAGATTGAATCCTACATGTCATGCCAGTCTCCTTTCCTTCGCGGAACGTTAGGCATGGTAAACATGGCATCGAAGCTCTTAAACCAAGACCCACGCACCAAACTACGGGTCATCTATCAGCACACTTGGTCACAAGGGGGAGACGCTCTAGTCGTTAAGCCGGGTATCAAATCACCTCGTCAGCTCAAGGGAAAGACGATTGTGCTTCAGGCTTACGGACCTCATATTGACTATCTTGGTAAGGTCCTAGCAAATGCTGGTCTTGGCCTTAATGATGTCAAGTTGAAATGGGTTCAGGATCTGACAGGAACCGATGAAAGCCCTATGGCGGCCTTTTACAACAAGGATATTGATGCTGCAATGGTGATCATTCCAGATGCCTTGGCTTTAACATCGAATGGAACAGTAGGAACAGGCAGTGAAGACTCTGTGAAAGGCGCTAAGATTCTCCTATCCACCAAGTCCGCCAATAGAATCGTGGCCGATGTTTATGCCGTTCGTGAAGACTTTTATAAGGCTAACAAAGGCATGCTGGGAGACCTGGTACATGGTCTCATGCTAGCTCAAGAAGAGTTACAACAATTGGTCCAAGACAGAAATTCAAAGAAATCTCTCTACAGCGCTACAATAGGATCATCGGCGGAGATCCTCTTGGATAGTTCTAAGGCGATCGCTGATACTGAAGGACTCTATGCAGATGCCAAGTTTGTTGGATTTCCAGGCAATAAGCAGTTCTTTCAAGACCCGCACTACCCGAGACGATTTTCTAAGCTTAATAGCGAGATTGCAGAAACTCTCGGAAGTATCAACCTTACAAGCACTAAGGCCAACTTAGAAGCTGCGGATTGGGATTACGATAAACTTTCAAAAGGAATAGTTCAAACGTCCAAAGCCGAATCGGGAAAATTCAATCAGGAAGCAGTAGCAAAAATCGTTCAGAAGAAAAATCGCCAGGGCAACGATGACGATAGCCTTTTTTCGTTCGAAGTCTATTTCAAGCCAAACCAGAATACCTTCGTCGCGAGCCAGTATGAAGAAGACTTTAAACGAGTCATCGACTTAGCCAGTACTTACGGTGGAGCGATTATCACAATCGAAGGCCATTCAGACCCTCTTGGCTATTTAAAGAAGAAGAAAAACGGCAGCTCTAAAGTAGTGCTACAAAGAATCAGACAATCTGCGAAAAACTTAAGTTTAACGCGTGCCAATGCAGTTCGCAACTCTCTGATTCAATATGCATCCAAGAAGAAAATTTCCCTCGACCCAACGCAGTTTGCGGTCGTGGGTCACGGTATCGCCAAGCCGGCAAACGGAGTTTGCGGCAGTGATCCATGCGCTCCTAAAACAAAGGAACAATGGCTTGAGAATATGAGAGTGGAGTTTAAGATCATTCAAGTTGAAGCCGAAGAAGACGTTTTTAGCCCAATCTGATAAGCATAAGAGAGCAGACTATGAAGCAATTACTCATTTTACTGATGTTAGTGGGCGTATCCTGTACCAAGAAGTCACCAAAAAGTGATCCGAAGGATGATACTCTATCATCGGAAAACAGGCCAAACTTGGCCAAGGTATACCGTTGGCCTCCGGCGGCGGATATAGAGTTTGAAGTCCTTCCAGAAGATCGGAGACTAGCCAAAAACTATTATATTGTTTTCGATGGATCGGGAAGCATGGGTGATACCAAGTGTGCCGATGGTCAAAAGAAAGCTCAAGTGGCGGTAAAA
Organism: Pseudobacteriovorax antillogorgiicola; assembly: GCF_900177345.1. Lineage (NCBI taxonomy): Bacteria > Pseudomonadati > Bdellovibrionota > Oligoflexia > Oligoflexales > Pseudobacteriovoracaceae > Pseudobacteriovorax > Pseudobacteriovorax antillogorgiicola. The sequence continues at coordinate 154,067 of NZ_FWZT01000018.1, read as the reverse complement.
GCGCTCAAACAATTCGCTAGCAATGTACCTCCCCGCGATAACCTCGGATTATTAGTATTCGATAATCGCGGATTGGAGGAAAGGGTCCCGTTGAATATCAATAATCGAGAGACTTTTTTCGACGAGCTTTATAGCGTGAAAGTAGGTGGTGGCACCCCCTTAGGTTCTGCAATTGAGCTGGGGAAAGTCAAGCTAGAGCAGCAAGCAAGACGACAACTCGGTTATGGGGAATATAATCTTATTGTCGTTACCGATGGCGAAGCGGACAGTAACGACCTTCCCCATAAGGCAGTGGACTATCTGGTCAGCGAAACCCCTGTAGTAGTGCAAACCATTGGTTTTTGCATCGGTTCCGACCATACCCTAAATCGCCCCCAAGAAACCGTGTACAAATCCGCAAACAACTCCAAAGAACTTCTTAGTAGCCTAGAAGAGGTCTTAGCAGAGTCTGAGACCTTTGTAGACACACAGTTTGAACAGTAAGAGGCAGCTTTTGAACAAGAATCTAAAGATATTTATTCCGATCGTGCTTACGGGACTCCTAGGAATGATCGCTTTCAAGTATCTAGAGCCAATGATCGAACAATATCAAAAAGAAGAAACCTCCGATGCCGGTAATATCAAGCAAACTATCAAAATCGGAGTCGATAGTTGGGTCGGATATTTCCCGCTGTGCAGTAAGGATTTTCGGCAGAGGATGCGATCCAATGGCTACCTCATTAAATGTATTGATGATAAGGCTGACTATGCAACGCGGTATAGCAGGCTCAAGAAGGGCGAGATCCAATTCGCCGTTGGCACAGTGGACTCATACCTCATTAATGGAAAACCTCTCTCTTTTCCTGGCACGATAGTGACTGTGATCGACGAATCAAAAGGAGGAGACGCCATTGTTGCCAAGAAATCGAGCTTTCGCAACCTTAATGACGTCAAAAAGGATCAATCGTTGAAAATTGCATTCACCGCAAATTCACCTAGCGAACATCTTTTGAGTTCGATTGCAGTTCACTTCGATGTTAAGACGGTACTTAAAGGGCAGTACGGCAAGGTAGAAACTGACGGATCTGAGGAAGCCTTTCAAGCGCTGATGGATGATAAGGTAGAAATTGCGGTTCTCTGGGAACCATTCGTGAGCCGCGCGCTGGCGAAAGGCAATTATCATTCGATCCTAAGCTCCAAAGACACACAGAAACTGATAGTAGATATTTTAATTGTAGGTCGAAAGTTCGCAGACAAAGAGCCTGAAGTTGTCAATGTCTTTCTCCGAAACTACTACCGTACCCTAAAATACTACCGAGAAAATTTCTCGCAGCTACTTGCAGAAGTTAGTCAAGATACGAAGCTGTCCAAAGATGCAGCAGAGTCTATGTTGAAGGGAGTCAGTTGGCAAACCCTGCATAGTAATGGCTCCAAGTGGTTTGGCCTGTCAGTTGGCAGCAAGATGTCCCACGAGTATCTTGTCGATACTATTGAATCAGCGGTCGATATTATGCAGCAGACTGGAAAGATCACAAAACACCCCTTGCCCGATGAGAACCCCTACATCGTTATGAACCGCTCTTTTGTCGAATCTCTCCTTGCCGGTGGAATTAGTATGGGGAATGAACAAGATGAAGCCATCGCAGAATTTGATGCTCTATCTGACCTTCAGTGGGAACAGCTAACTGATGTGGGGTCTTTAAAGGTTCGTCCGATTACATTTCAGAGTGGAACCGATGATATCAGTGGCGAAGGGGTTGATGAAATCAAGAAACTGGTAAGGAATCTACAGCATTACCCTAATTTTAGAATTGTCGTGCGAGGCCATACGGGAACAAGAGGCGATTCGAAAGCCAACAAAAAGTTATCTCTAAACCGGGCCCAAGCTGTCAGAGAGTTCCTGGTTCAGAAGGCAGGCATTGATAAAAATCGCATTCGTGCCTTAGGGTTAGGTGCTAGCCAACCCTTACCTCGCAAGCAGGGGGAATCCATGAGGGCCTATAATTATCGCCTTCCGCGCGTTGAGATCAATCTAGTCAGCGAGGTCTATTAACCAATATGGAAAGCCCTGACTTCTCGAAACAATCAACCGACAAGGCTGTTCTTGCCGAAACTCTGCAACACCCCCTTACTTTGGGATTTGCCACTATAGGAATATTCGGTGGCGCAGCTTCGGCACTGTTCAGCTTAGGAACTTTGCCGGCGCTCGTTGGAGTTGGTGGCGCTTCCCTCGCAGCTCTGTCCTGGATTGTGAACTACATGTTTCGCAAGGAAATCTTTGCCGCCCGGCATATTCAGAAGCTGCAAACCATGCTTGATGAACATCGTCGGGAAACAGTACGGAAAATAGAAACTCAGTTAAAGGAGCTTGAAGGGGAGCCAGGCCTAACCACCTACTGCCAGCAAGGTGCCGAGCAATTTCATCGCTCGAAACAGCGATACGAGAATCTCGCTCAAATTCTCCGTAGCAAACTTAGCACCTCAGAGCTAACTTACTCGCGATATCTGGGAACTGCGGAACAAGTTTACATGGCTGTGCTAGACAACTTACTGCAAGTCGTCCACTCTCTTCAGAGCATTAAGCCCATTGACTCGGTTTATATGAATGAGAGACTCAAAATTCTCAACGAAATCGAGCCTAAAACAGATGCTGATCTTAAAGAGGTGAACACTCTCGAAGATCGTAAAAACCTTAGAGATCAGCAAATAGAGTTAATCAACCAGATATTAACCAATAATGAGGAAGCCATGACAATGCTAGATAGAACAGCAGCTTCCATAGCACTTATGAGGGCCGGGGTAAGTCAGACGGAACAGGGTCTCGACGATGCCATGAAAGATCTAGAAGATTTAGCTAAGCGAACGACCAGATACTAATTTCAGAATCATGACACAAAGAGGTGAAACTTGAGTACCCAAACGAATCAACTCAACCCAGCACAAGGTGATGCACTAAAACAAGAGCTAGATTTTGGACTTTCGCAACCTCAAGAGAAGTCTGAGGTTGAAAACCAACTGGAAGGAATAGCTAGTGACCACGCTGACAAACTCACAAACTTTGATAACAGCGACTTAACCCGTCAGGAGGACATCAAAGTTGCTGTGGAGTCGATGGCCTTAGAACTCCAAAAACAAGCTGCCAAACAAAGCGCGATGCTGAAGCAACCTCTCAATACGATCAAGCACAGAAGTGAAGATGGTGGTGATGTTGCAAAAGCCCTAATCGACTTGAAGGTTCAAGTGGAAGATCTAGACCCAGCTCGATTTGATTTTGATGCGGGTTTTGTCACTCGATTCCTGGGCTATATCCCAGGAATCGGAGGGCCCATCAAGCGTTACTTTAGCAAGTATGAAAGCGCACAAACAGTGATTGCAGCCACAATCAAATCGATTGAATTAGGGCGATCTCTGCTGGAGAGAGACAATATCACCCTCAAGGAAGATCAAAAACGTATGCGTGAGATGACCAAGAAGCTTGAGCGAGCTGTGATTCTCGGGCAATTGATCGATAACAAGATCGTCTACAAACTCGAACGAGAGATCTCTACAGATGATCCGAAGCGGAAGTTTATCGAAGAAGAGATTCTCTTCGCCTTGAGACAAAGAATCCAAGACCTTCAGCAACAGCTCGCCGTCAACCAACAAGGTGTGCTTGCCATGGAGATTGTGATACGCAACAACAAAGAGCTGATCAGAGGTGTTAACAGAGCGCTCAATGTTACGGTTTCAGCACTTCAAACAGCTGTAACTGTCGCATTGGCTCTCAACAATCAAAAGATCGTGCTCGATAAGGTTGGAGCACTTACACAAACCACTGATAACCTTATCGCCAATACAGCCAAACGCTTAAAAACACAGGGAGCTGAAATCCACAAGGCAGCTTCGTCAACAGCGCTCAACATGGACACCCTAAAGTCTGCCTTTGCTGATATCAACGCTGCCTTGGATGATATCTCCAACTTCAGACTAAAGGCCCTCCCTCAGATGGCAGAAAATATCATTGAGATGGATAAGCTAACGAAAGATGCGGAAGACAAGATCCAAAAAATGGAAAAGGCTAACCGGGCTAAACCCACGTTAACCATCGATCCTGAGGTATAAAAAAAATGTCAAACGATTGGGACGATGCACTCCTGACGCTTTTTGGTCCCAAAGCGCTTTCAAAACTTGATCTCCATTCGACTTCATCGTCAGTTAGGGATCAATCAGCGAGCGTTCCACTCGATAAAGCGGAAATTCTCAAAACGATTGAAGCCCCTGAGGTTTTAGGCCAGGATCAAGCCCTAGCCTCGGCAAGATCCCTTCTAAACCACCTCAAGATTCAGTCCAAGCGATCTGGTGAACAAGGAGAGGACGTTCGTGTGGCACTTCTCGGGCAGGACGGGACAGGTAAATCAACACTTGCTAAATGGCTCTCCCAGCATCTGATGCCAATGCTATCTTATTCTAAGTTTACAGTCTTGACTCACTTTGATATCAGGCAACTGGACACTAAAAGTATCAAGCAATCCCTCGCCACATGGAATCAGCATATTGTCATTATAGAGGATATTCATGAGCTTTTAGACCATGAGCTTGACAGAGACAAGTTGAGATACATTCTAAATGCAAGCTCTGGCCAGCCCATTTCAATACTGATGACTTCTAACAGCCCCAGTTTAGATGTTTTAAAACAGAAATTATCCCTTACTAAGAGCCACTGGCACGAGATCCTGCTTGAAAATTTTTCGGCAAAGACTATTGCTGAGATTTTAGATAGGCTGCTCAGCGATCATAAGCTACTTTCTGAACCTGAGGCCAAAACAACCCTCGTCGATGAAGTGATTGCAAGATCAAAACATAAGGGTTTTGCCAACTTTCATGACATTCATCGAACGCTAGATAGAGTTCTTTTTCAACAGAGTCAGCGCTTAAGCAAAAAAGACCTGAACCTCCTGGAAGACGAAGAGATACATGAAATTATATACAGTGACGTAACCATGGACCCAAACGATGAGGGTCGCTATGAGGATTTAGTCCAAAAATCTGAAGAGCAAAGAGAAGGCCCTTTTGATGCGCTCTACCGCTTGATCGGCTTGGAAAGTGTTAAAAATGAACTGCTGAAGCTTTCCCAATACATGAAGATATCTCTACTACGAAAGAAAGGTGGCAAGAAGCCATCGCTCCATATGGTCTTTACTGGTTTTCCAGGCACTGGTAAAACGACTGTTGCTCGACTGGTAGGAGCTATCTTAAGCGACATTGGCTATCTCCGCACTGGCCATCTCGTTGAAGTTGAACGGGCCCAACTTGTTGGTGAGTATATTGGTCAAACAGCGGTCAAGACCAAGAAAAAAGTGGAAGAAGCATTGGGGGGCATTCTTTTCGTTGACGAAGCCTACACCTTGTATCGCGGAGACGGTAAGGATAGCTATGGCCAAGAAGCCATTGACACCATATTAAAGAACATGGAAGACCATCGCGGCGACCTAGTTGTCATTCTTGCTGGTTACCCGACAGAGATGGCTACATTTCTAAGCTCCAATCCGGGCCTTCCCAGTCGATTTCCCTTACACATAAACTTCCCTAACTATAGTCGTAGGGAGCTTTCCCAGATTGCTGAACTCTTAGCTAAAAATGAAGGCTTTGTTCTAGCCCCAGACGCTACTAATAAGCTATTGGATATAGTAGACTTAAATAGAGGTAAGGAAGAATTTGGGAATGCTCGAGACGTTCGTAATTTACTGGAAAAGTCCTATCGCAACCATGCATCGCGACTAAGTACCCTTGGGGATATTTCTAAGTTGAATCACGAAACTCTCAACACCATCGAGAGCGAGGACATCCATTGACTGAGGTTGAATTTAACTGGAAAAGGATATTCGATGACTGTATCCCATCTAGCTATGAACCCCTCCTCAGAGACATCGAAAAATTCTTTCTTACTGTCAAAGAGAACTATGACCTCACAGAGACGTCCGTAAGATCACTCCACGATCGGATTGTAGAGGGGGCCTGCTTTCTTCCTGAGCCGATCGCTCTCAATGATAAGGAGCTATCTTCATTCGAGCGAGTTCTTGCCAAAAGCATTGATATTCTGATACATCACAACAACTACGTTCTTGATTCCAAGTTAACCTATGATGATTTTGGATCGAAATGCCTCCATGAGTTTCAAGTTGATTTTGATAGCAGCGAGCAAAGTAAATCATTAGTCATCGCTAAAATTCTAAGTGCAACTTCGCTCAGTGAGCACGACTTGAAGCAAATCTCTCTTGAGAACAAGTACTATGCCCAGGATGCTAAGTTAAAGAAATCAATTATTGAAGCAATGAGTAAATTATATTCTCTGGATCAATTGAACCCCCAACAAGCCCAAACTGGAAAACTTTTCAAAGATATATACGGTGACCATCCACTGCCCGAAGAGCAAATCAAACTAGTTGTCACTAGCAATCTAGTGTTTTTCTGTCTCCCTTTTGATGAAAAGACGTTTAACGCTGACTTTGATAATTTTGACAAACTATCTCCGAAGGATCAGAGAGATACATTAGATTTTTTCAAGAAACTCAACTCATTCAAGCAAGACCAATTTTCCCATTTCCCAGTTTTCGGCTTCATTAAGGGCGAGATGATGAACCCAGAGATGATTTCCAACATCGCCTCTCTCACAGGAATAAATGAAACACTCATCACTGAAGAACTCAATTCTCTGGTTACAGTTCTTCCTTTAAAAGTCGTTGATAAGTATCTGCTTCACGACGTCTGGGGACATGGCTGGCAAGCATCGCTCCTTGACTTTGAGAAGATGTACCAGAAGATTGCTACCTTTGCACAGCCTTTCGATGAAATCAAAACCTCATCGAAAAAAAACCTGCTAGATTGCTTCACACAAGGATGGAATAGAGATAAGTTTAGGGATTTTCTGATTGATCTGACACTAGATAAGCTCCCTATCGCCATGACACCAGTTTTCGCCGAAATGCTTGCTGATATTACCGAGTACAAGTTTATCGAACAGCACCCCGATCTAGCTAAGCACATGGAAAGTTCCAGCGCTTTTAAAAACATGCCCGTAAAGATGGATCTACTAGTCAATGATCTAAGTTTCTACTTTCATCAGACAGCAAAACCTGTTCGACTCTGGTGTAGCTCTGGTAGTAGGCAAACAGAAACGAAGAACTACTTGCACCGACATGGGGTGGAAAGTGTTCCTCTAGCAGAGATGCTAGAGATTGCGAGCCATGTGAGCAGCATACTCTTCGATCGCAACCTAGTGTATAAAAACCAAGGAGACAGACTCCAGATAAATGTATTCTCCAGAATTGTCCTAAACTATTTTGCAGTTCACAGTGCAATCCTTACAACCTACAAGAATGCCCGGCAGCAAGAGGATAAATTAGACCCCAATATTGCCAAGGGGCTCATTGATCTGATGATACTTAGTGCAGGAGTATTTTTTGAGGACGATCCTAAAGAGAACATGTGGCATATAGATGAGTACTTGATGTACTACTTTATCCCTCTCACAAATCGAATACTAGCCACCAACTCATAGCCCCCGGCGAGCCGAGGGAGTCGAGGGAGTCGAGATTAAATAATCCAGGCGGTGACTCCAAAAGTCATATATCCATAGCGTTTTTTATATTCTTTCGGCCTAGCATAGGCATCAATATCTTCATGCTTCTCAAAGAAATACCTTTTAAATCGATGCATTCCCACGCTAAGACTTAGTGCAAATCGTTCATTTAGCGGTATGATATTTTTCAGCTCTGCTTTCATTCCTCGATCTTCAAGCTTGAAATCATCCATCTTGCCTGAACCAAAAGTTCCCATTGCCACTAGATTTGGATACCAGAAGCTAATACCACGATATTCAACAGCCAGCTGCGGGCTGACCTGCTTATAATTCATGCGCTCGCTTTCTGTTTGATCGTAAGATGCTAGCAAGCCTTGGATTCCTACTTTAATGGAAAATGTTTGATTGCCAGTAAGGTAAGTGCTCAGGCCAATCGAAGGAGCTAGCCATGTCTTGAGCCGACCTTCAACATCTACGGTATAGAATCTATGAAGCTCGATATCAGACTGACTGGTGGCATTGAGAAAATGGCTTTTGAAGTACTTTACCTTGGCGTGGGCCTGACACGCAAAGAGGCTTAGTACTAACGCCAAGAGCTTGGTTCGCATAACGCCTTTCCTTTCTCTAGCTTAAGATCCAATTCAGTCTTAGAAGAATCGGCTGCATTTTCAGCCTGCGGCGCCTGGCCTTCAAGCTGAAGTGGCTCGAAAAATAGTTCTTCACCTGCATTAACACTACTGTTTCCAACAAATAGGTTATTAACAAAGTCGGCTTTCGGCTTTTTTAAGAAGCTTGAATCTGACTCCAGTGGAAGATTCAACTCGAAGAGTTTATTGCCGGGGCTAAGATCTAGCTCCGCCAGGTACCTCGTTTCCGATTTTTTTTCTCCATTCTCTACCCGAAAGACTGTCATCAATCGATCTAGATCCTCACTTTCGCGAATTCCATCACGATCGTAAGAGTAGGGTATTGTTTTTTCTTTAAGCCATAGCACTTCAATTTTACCCTCAGCGAATTGGTCTGTAGCTTGATCACCAGCATTACCCTCAGGGGTCTCTTCCAAATTCACTTTCAAACTACTGGTATAGCGATAGCTTTTGGTTGTTTTATCATAATAGAAGCAAAGCTTCGGATCTTCGGTTCCACCATCGCGAAGTTGCCAAAGGCCAAGCAGACGCTTCACCGAGTCAGCAACAGCAGTATCCTCTTCGGTAACATCAGCCTTCAATTGATCGACTTCCTTCTTAAGAGTCTCGTTAGACTCAGTAAGGCTGGCTTTTTCGGAAGCTAGCTGATCACGCTCTTTCTTAATGGACGGGTCTTCCACTACATAAACCGGGTCCTGACTACAAGACAGAACTGCTGTACCTAATAGTGACAGTGCTATAATGCCGTTCTTTTTCTTCATATTTTGACACCTCTGTGATAAACCTACGAACAGGGTAGACTAGCGAAACAAGCTGATATTGCTAGAGCTGGTTTCGTAGCAAGCCTATAGTCATACTTTCCGATGAAACTTTTTGCTACTCCAGATTGGAGCTGGGGCATCTAAACTACCAATCAGCAAGTCATACATCACTATCGCTGTGCTTCGGTAATTGTTGATCAGCGAAACACTTGCCTTGCCCGACCAATTGATAGGTAGTTAGGCTAGCCGTGGGTTAGTTACCTTCTAAATCAGCGATAATCGAGTTAAGGTCGTCAGCGTCACCATCAATTTCATATCCCTCGTTTGATTTAGGTTCCACATGTTCACGCTTTAGATCCTTGGTTGCTAAACTCCAAGTCTCCCGATCTGGACTTTCTACCTCGTTTACTGGTTCATTCCTTACAGTTTTAGGCAGAGGTTCTAGACTTGCTAAGCCGTCTAGCCATTGTTGATACCAATCGAAGGTTAAGCACCCGCCATCACGATTCGTCATCAGGTGGTCGGGGAGCGACTTCAGGTTTCCTGCTAGCAACAATGACCTAGTCGCCGAGTTTGGAATCAAGACCTCGCAAACAGGAACTCGAATTTTAAATTTGGGGTGCACAACAAGCCTCTGGCAAACAACTGCTTTCAAGCAATCGGCCAGTTGAGCGAAGGCAAAACTTTGAAAATCCTCAGTAAATGTTGCCGAAAGCCGCGAAATTGCCTCTACGACAGATGCTGAGTGAATCGTAGTAAAGACAAGATGTCCCGTTTCGGCAGCATTGAGCGTCGCCCTTGCTGTTTCTTCATCACGAATCTCGCCAACAAGCATCATATCAGGGTCTTCCCGTAGCGCATCACGAACGCCACTTGGAAAGTCTTTCACACTGATTCCGATCTCTCGCTGACGAATCAGCGAGAGATTAGGTTGAAAGATATACTCGATAGGATTCTCAATGGTGATAACATTCATCTGCTTGCTATGGTTGATTTGATTAATTAGTGCCGCGATAGTGGTAGATTTTCCCGACCCAGTCGGCCCACAAACTAAAACTAAACCTCGATCAAAATCAGAGATCGTCTTAAAAACTGGATGAAGGTTTAATGAAGCTAAACTAGGTACATGACTAGACAGAATCCTTATGGAAGCTCCCACCCCTCGATACGTGAAAAAAATATTAATACGACATCGAACTCCTGAAATATTCTCCGAACAATCAATCGACTTATTCTGAACCAAGTAAGCCCATCTTTCGTTACCCAACAAGTCAAGGAGTGAATTCTTTAGTACTGCAGCTTTAATGACAGAACCATGAAATTCAATTTTATTATTAATTCGAAATGCCGATGGTCGACCAGAATCCAGATGAATATCGCTGGCCTTCAGCTGTATTGCCAATTTCACTAGTTGCTTGAGACTCCCAGAGCTATCAGCCATTCCATAATTCTCCTACTAGTATTTCCCTACAAACAAGACAATAACAGGAAAATCATATCAGGTGAAGATTTCTGTTAAAACGAAACTTCTCACCAATTTTTAATCTGCAATTGATGTGTCCTTGCTCGTTTATTGATCCCGTTGTGCTTGTGTCTACGGGAACTCTTTACAATTGATTCTTATGTAGGAGCATACTATGCGAATCTATCAAACCATGGGATTCCTCATCGGCACGTTAACCCTTTCATCAGCTTTGCTTGCCGACCAATGCCTGGAGCGAGACTTGAGATTTAGCAAGGATCGTACCTTCAAGATAATGCAAATCACAGACACCCAGGATGACCACTGTATTGACAGCCGGACCGTGGAATTAATAAGTAAGGCCATTACTACTGAGAAGCCCAACTTAGTAGTTTTTACCGGTGATATCATAGCCTCTGGTGATATAACTCCAGAGGATGTGCGAGTTGCAATTAACAATGTCATTCACCCTGTGGAACAGGCCCGAGTTCCGTTCCTAGTCGCTTTCGGCAACCACGATGAGGATAGCTCCGGTCTAACGGGTATCTATGAGCCTCAACAATTACAGATCTATCGCAGCTACTCTTGCAATCGAAATCAGACAGATGATGGCAACTCTGTGACAGGCACTGGTGAAACTGTGAGCTTGATCAAGTCGTCTGATAGCGACAAACCAGCGTTTGCAGTCTGGACTTTGGATTCGGGTCGATACGCTCCTTCATCCTTCGCAGGTCAAAGTATCAATCAAGAGTCTGTGAAGTATGACAACAAGTGGGATTGGATTCGCTCCGATCAAGTTCAATGGTATGTTTCAGAATCTAAGAAAATTGAAAAATCCGCTGGTCGAAAAATTCCTGGCCTTATGTACTTTCATATCCCCTTACCGGAGCACGAGTACATGTGGGATATCGATGCAGGCTGGGTCTATCCTGATGGCTACCCCACTCACCCAGGGAAGCAACGAGACAAGCACAGTTTAGTTGGCGAACGAAACGAATGTGTTTGTACTGGCCCCTTCAATAGCGGACTTTTTAGTGCCATGGTAGATCGAGGTGATGTGAAAGGTGTATTCGTTGGGCATGACCATATCAATAGCTATCATGGCAACTACTTTGGAATTCTTTTAGGTTATGGTGCAAGTGCTGGATTTGGCACCTATGGATTTTCTGCTGCCGACAGGCATCGGCTAAGGGGTGTTCGTATCTTTGAAATTTCGGAAGATCGGCCTCATAAGATCAACACCAGAATGGTCTTAGCGTCAGACCTAGGAGTCAACACGCATGATTCAAATCAGTACAATAATTTCCCGAAAGAATACTGTGAAAAAAGACTTCGTGAAATCAAACTATCACCAACAAATTCGCAGGAATTTGAGATCAAGCAAGGCCGTGCCGTTGGACCCATAGTACGTTAGATCGAAGATTTGATGCATTTACTCAATATTTGAAAAATCGTCAAAGATCCATTTTTCTATTTCTGCACCTTAGGGTGTTTAGTTTTTCCTCACCTACGAGTGGATGACTGACAAGCTAAGGTGCAGGAATTGACCAAAAGTAGAATCCGCGTCAAAGATGCGTCGTTCAAGATTTGAAAGAATTCTTTAAAATGATCACCACTCGATACCAGATTCCACAAAGAATCGACTTTCATCAGACTCGATAGCTTTAGATTTGAGGAAGTAAAAGGTAGGCTCTTTTTCGACGGCCAAAAAAACCCAGAACAAAGTCAAGACCAATCGTAACGGCATGCGAACTGGCCAAGGAAATGATTGGAGGCTAATTCGAGCATCATTTAGAACGAAACTGTTCGTCGAGCAATGTGAATAGATTTTCACACGTATTTAGGAGCGGTATGACCTCTCTAGCTAAGTGCAATGTAGTTACAAACATGGCTTCCAAACTAAACCAAATGAGTTTGCGATGAATCCATCGATTGAATTCACGCTTATTGAGGCCTCTCCAAAGTCTTGAACTCTTGCACTAATGGAGCTTTGAATCATTAAGATTTTTGACACGCTATTACAGGATGACCATGTAACTTCATCTAGAGGAATATCGTGAAATCGAGCATAGTTACCGACACCTTCATCTATACGAACGTTGAATAGCTCTTCTCGCTCTGAATCCTCACGGCTCCCTTTATCAAAGATTTCGTAGGTCGCTCGATGACGAGCATAGGCGTCCCCGCGCACAATGCTGAAACCACGAAATTCTGCCGACACGATCCCAAAAGACCATTGGGCCGGTGCTAGGATCTCGTATCGTAAGCGACACTTTTTCATCACGCGGGTGCCAGCATCACGATTCGCAACTTTGAACCCAGTAAAGAGGACTGAAAACACCTGTCCATCTTCACTTATCAGAGTACTATTGTACTCGTTAGTACAGTCTTTCCCCTTGATCTTTACATCTTGAACCTTTAACTCAAATGATCTTTCTGAAGCTTTAGCGAAATCAAACTGACCAAAGCTCAGGATACAAGAAAAGGCAATTACTAGTGAGAATGAAATGGACCACACAAGGATATCCTCATTTTTTCACCAAGGGAGTTGAAACTCCCTTGGAGTTCATAAATACTTGTCACTATTGCTAATTTAAACCTAGCTACAGGCCTTAAACTCGACGAAGAACTTGATCTCCGATGAAACATCTACTGAGGTTAGCTCAATTTGGGTTGGAATAAGGTTGTCTGGAGCATCGAACGGCTCTTGAGTAAATAGAGTACTATTCCAAACCAATGTTCTTTCGTTAAAAAAGCAAGGTGCAATAACCGCCTTTTTGATTTCATCAAGAACGAAAAACCTAGGGTTGAAGAACTGGGGGGCCTCAACTTCCTCCGCTTCAGATTGTATGATTTGAGCATTGCGACGCTCATCGAAACCAAATACATCCGACCGAACATCACGAACACGGCTTCCAATCCATGAATACTCGCGCGTAATTCCGGCTACACTGACTTGATCTTCGGTCCCTTGCCCACTCGCTACACCCCGATACTCGACTCGGGTTAGAGATCCAGTAATGCCATCTGGGAACTTAAAGGTCGTTCTGAAATCACAAGTACTGAAGGGATTTTCAATGTCCGTACTAATAGACTTGTAGTTTGAAAAAATAAAAGAAACGGATGCTCCGTTGCCGTTGATTTCAACAACTGGCTTGAATTCAGCGTCTTTAACTTTACAATCGCCGCCTTCGATACTAGCTCCAACCACCTCGACTACTGGATCTGATGATTGAGCAAAGACTGATGAACAGATAAGGGACGCTCCCATGAGCATTGCTGATGATAGTTTAAGCACGATATGTCTCCTAAGCTAAATAATATGTAAACTTATTGGCAAGGTCTGGCTTTAAAAGTTGCTGAAATGGGACCTTCACTAGTGGCGCCCAAAATACTCGCACTAGCTGTTCCACTGCCTGAAGAAGGCATTGGTCCAGCTGTTAGAAGAGTACTCACGCGAAATATTACCTTCTGAGCACCACATGGACTCCAACCTCTGGAATCTCCCAGATCACTAGCTACATAGTCTGTGATTTGAAAAGCTCTGCCAAAATCGAAGTTATGATCTGCATCGCTACTCTGAAGCTGCCGATTGCTCTTGCTATCAAAGAAATATAGGTCGTTTCTCTGATCACTTCGAGAGCCAGCCCAAAAATACTCCCGATTAAAGTTAACAAAAGCGTTTTTTCCCTGCGCCAATCCGAAATAACTCACCTCGTCAAGTGCATAGCTGTAGCTCGGATCTACACTAAACGTTGCTGCGATGTTACAGTTTGCAGTTTGAAAGTTGTTGCTATTGAGCTTGACTTCAAACTCATCTGGTTTCACAACCAACTGGTTACCAAATGAGACAATTTCAACACTCTCCCTGTTGCATGCATTGCCGAGGATCGTGTAGCTCTCTAGTTCAGGTGATGGCGTTGCAAAAGATGCTGTAGCACTGATAAGAGCCGAGGAAGCAAGCACTAAAAGACATGTTTCAATCTTCATTATTGTTCCTTTCGTTCCAATTCGATTAAGGTCATTCCATATTGTTATCGCTTTTTCTGGCGATAGACATGGTTTAGAACTTGCTGATAAGCGAATCAATCTAATTCATGGGGCATTGTGGGGCGAGTTTTTAGACTATGGTCACACGAGTACTAGCTACAGTAAAAGCGAACTATAGGCTTGGAGTGCTATGAATCTTGTTGTGTGCTACCACTTCATTCGCTTGTCATTATATAGGAGTTTAAACGATACTATTAGTTTGCTATTGAAAAGGCCTTAGTCTTATCATCATTTATTATATCTAAGCTACTCGCATATCTTTTATAGCGACGAGCCTCACGATCACGACCTTCTAGTTCGTAGATCTGTGAAAGAGCTTTGTATAATGCTACTAATATCTCGTTTGGTAGAGTTGGTAGAATCATTCCTTTAAGGATCTTCTCTACCGATTTGCTATCTTTGATATCCTTCACCAAATTCAGTACTTCCCTTGCTGCATTGATTTGCTCATCTTTGCTAGCATAGTTCGTCATGGTTTCATGAACGAGTTCTTCAGGTTCACATTCTAACGCATCGACCAACTTAAAAAAGTTTTCTCTTCGGACTCGCTTGATATCACCACTAAGCCAACGTGAAATTGTTTTGCGGTCGACAAGTGTTACGTGGGCTAGCCAGGTCAACTTGATATTTTTCTTAACAACAATCGCGAGAAGGCTATTACTATTGATACGAATGCTTTTTGCGCAAGGGTTCATAGAATCTTCCAAGTCAATTGATATGCTCATACATGGTAGATCCTGTGACAAGACTGATGAAGGCCTAAGTGTTGAAAGTGTTCTACTATCGTTCACTGGAAGGGTACAAACCCAGGTCTCAAATCTCTTAGTTCTCCAGTAAGCCGTCTCTATATCACTTGATAGGCCCTATCTAGGATAGTAAGAAACATGGAAGAGGAAAGAATTGATGCAACAAAATAAATGTTCTGTGGCCTCTATCCGATGGGTTAAGATTGGAGATCTACCTTCGACGTCCTAAGCTAGGATGCCTTGAGTTTCACACTTGGAAGCACGTTCATTAAGATCTTGGTCACATCTTCTTGTTGAAATGGTTTGGGTAGAGAAGCATGAATGCCCTCGACAGTTTGCACGGCTGGTGGTCGTTGACGCTTTGCCATCAAGACCATTTTGATCGATGCATTCATATTTTTCACTTGTTTTACGAAGTCTGATATTGGTATATCCTTTAGATCGTTGTCCACGAAAATGACATCAAATTTCAGATCTTTCGAAAGCTCTTTTATGGCACCTTCACCTGTCGAGCACTGGGTAACATGATAGTCTTTGGTGCCTAAGGACTGTTTCAGGACAAACTGCACCGTAGGGCTGGGATCGACAACGAGTACGTTAAAGGAGTCAACTGCCATGTTGAGTAAGTTTTCGACTGCAAAAAGAAGGTCTTCTGGTTCGTATGGCTTGCTCAGAACAACAGCATTCTGATCACACTTGACCATGTTAGGAATCGCAGAGGTAAACCCTGAAAGCATGATAACCGAAACTCCTGCATGATTCTTCCGTAGACATTGCAAAAATTCAAATCCATCCATTTCAGGCATCTTGTAATCAGTAATGACCAAGTCAAATGTTTTGCTTTCAATCAAATCCATCGCTTCTTTACCATGGCTGGCTTTCTCTATGAGTACATCAGATACAGAGGATAGATCATCTTCCAGCAGCTCAATCACTTCAGGGGAGTCATCAACGATTAATATATTCTTCATAATGCTACTCATATTCAATCAAGTTTACCGTTAAGCATCGGCCTGTTGGGCTATCAAAACAACCGGCTCGTAGCAAATCTGCCCAAAAAATCACAATTGGATTGAATGTCTCAAGTTGAGATTACGCCATGATCGTGGAGTGTCACCCAAAGATCAGCCCGAAACGGTATGATCTATGAGGTGAAGTCATTGACAAAGCAAATCAATACGAAGAGATGCGAAAGCAATCTTAAAGTAACATGCACACCCCAGTATCGTGTAAAGTACGGATATTACGAATGTAAGACCCGATTGCTAGAGATGTTGTGGCAAAACTCTCCTGAGCGACAGGTCATCCATTTTTGGCTAGACCATTTTGTCCTAGTGATCTATATCAGGGGGGTACGGTTCGCATTCTATGAGATCCTAAGGAATAGAAATTACACGGTGTTTCTCCGTGAAGGCCTTGGATGGCGCCCCGCTTCGAGCCAGGGCCGATAGAGCTACCAATAGCAGGGTTTGCGCGAACGACTATCAATGGTATCAAGTGTCAAATTTAAGTTTATCCCCCAAAGGAGTCTTGGGTGTTTCGATCTGCACTCTCTTTCATGCTTGCCCTACAATTACTGTCATGTGCCACCAGCTCGAATGACAAAATCCAGCAAAATCTATGGCTTGATAGTCTATCCAAAACTGAGCTCCTTCTTAACTATAGCCCTCACATAAAGATGTTCATTTCTAGATTCCCTAATAACTACCAAACCCTTGCTAAATACAATCTGTCTCAGATTCCCATCATGCGCCGAATCGGAAACAGACACGGTATCGATATTGCTAAGTATCGCTCTTTCGTTTATCTAAAACGTCTTGAAAGCAAAGCTAAGAAAAGTGATCGGGTTAGCATGCAAGAGTCCATTCTTGTTGCGGACCTCGCCATATCTTTGGCTCATCATTTACGTTTTGGTGGAATAGATCCCCGTAAAGTAGACTCAAACTGGCGGTCCTTGACAAGGCGCAAGCTACCTTTATCGATTCTTTCAGACTTGGTACCAAGCCCCTATTTTGAAGCCAAACTAGAGCTATTTGCCCCGCAGAACCCCGGCTATCAAAGACTCGCAAAGTGGCTACAAGAACATCACAGTGACCTTCCCCAAAACCGTAACCTTCAAAGCCTGGAATGGCGGGTTCTCGCGAATATGGAACGATGGAGATGGCTTGATAGTCAGCTAGGACGAAACTATGTGATTGCAAATATAGCAAATGCCACGCTAGCATTGGTATCTGACAATAGAACACTGATAAGTAGCCGGATTATTATCGGAAGACTGGCAAGGCAAACCCCAGTATTCAGTTCAAAAATCGACAGTATCGTCAGGCACCCCAATTGGACTGTTCCCAAAACGATATGGACACAAGACATTCTGCCCAAGGTACAATCTGATCCTACATATCTGGATCGCTTCGACTTTCGCCTATTTGAAAAGGAGTCAAGGCAACTACGCCCTTTAAAGAATGATCAATTTTTGCAAATGACTAAGGATCAGCAGGAATCTCTCGTCGCGATTCAAACCTATGGACCTAGCAATCCCCTCGGTGATGTTAAAATAAATTTTGAAAACGGCTATCAAGTCTACCTCCACGATAGCCCGAACCGTGATCTTTTTAGTAGTAAGCAAACGGCCTTGAGTTCTGGATGTATTCGTGTTCAAAAAGCAACTGAGCTTGCTCAACATCTCACTCTCTTAGGAGGACGTGAGTGGCTTGAGTTACCAGAAGAGAAACGTCACATGACTCAGCAGCTAAAATACCCCATTCCCATTCATATCGTCTATTTCACAGTTTGGATCGATGATTCAGGACGCCTGTACCAAGTTAAGGACCTATATCGTCGTGACACCCTAATGGCAAGCCTACTGATCCATGCCGATGTCGATCTCAAGCGATAGTTACGGAAAGCCTTGACTATCAAGGCTTATCACAATCATAACTACATAATTGCAAGAGCAAGAAGAATCAATTGCAGTGAAATGCATGGTAATTTTTCTGTTGATCTAGTATGTCTCAGCAAAATACATACTACCAGCTTTGACAGGAGTCTTACATGCACACTCACAGGTCTAAATTCACATGGCTATTACTGGGTATTCTCGTATCGCCACCTATTCAGGCAGACGTGGAGCGGGTTGAAGTCACCGGAACCCGTATTAAGCGTATGGATATTGAAGGTTCAGCTAATCTACAGATCATCGATCGAGAGCGCATCGAGCAACTAGGAGCAGCAAATCTAAGTGATGTCCTGCGGGGGATAGCTGCTAACAATTTTGGATCTTGGGATTCTGGTGGCTTATCTTCTGCATCAAATGTTGCCCACGCAAATATTCGTGGGCTAGGGGAATCGCGGACCTTAGTCCTAATTAATGGTCGCAGATTAGAGCGAGATACAAATTTTGATGCGGTCGATCTCAACATGATCCCCGTGGCTGCGGTAGAGCGTATTGATATCATGAAAGAGGGTGCTTCAGCGATCTATGGTTCCGATGCCCTGGCCGGGGTCATCAACGTTATCACCAAGAAAACTTTCCAGGGCGTGGAAGCCAGTATCGAGCAAAGAGTTACCGAAGAAGGTGGTGGCAACGAAACTAGAATTTCAGCTACAGGAGGTTTCTCCACAGAGCGAGCAAATCTTATCGTTGTTGCATCATTTAAAAAGAGAGACGAATTGGCCAGAGTTGATCGTCCCTGGGTAGTCGACCGAAATCGAATGGTATCAAGCTTAGGCAGTCCTTATGGGCGATACCGCTCGTTAGCCGATAAGAGTAAATTTTACTTCGGCCCAAACTGTCCGGATAACCTGCAACGTAGCGACGGTTGTGGCTTCAAATATATGAAAGAAAGATCTCTCATACCAGCGGAAGAATCCGCTTCGGTTTTTATCGACTCCAGCTATGAACTCAATGCCAGCCATCGCGTGTTTCTAGGTGGTCGTGTCACCAATCGCAATAATCGTCAAACTATCGAGCCACATCGCCTTGATTTCGAAATCCTCCCTGGCGACGAGCAGCTTGGGCTATTCAATGGCTTAGGCCTGACAACTGGGGACGGTGTAGAGGTTCAGATCGCAATGCCTGATCAAAGAGTTGACGATGAAAATACCCTTAACTATCAGTACTCCGGAGGGATTAAAGGCGATATTGTAGGTAGTTGGGAATACGAGGTATTTGGGGGGTTCTCACGGTCTTTCACAGAGAGAACGAGAACTCAGGGCGAATATCTAGAGCAGGAGTCCATTGCAGCCATAAAATCAGTATCGTCTGATGATCTATTCAACCTCAGTAAGAATGCCTCACTCTTTGACCCTTATGCGGTGACCACGGATCGATTCACAGAGTCATTAACAACAGAGTCCAGTATTGTTGTCAGTGGAGATCTTTTTGAATTGCCGGGCGGCTATGTTGGAGTTTCCTTTGGTGGTACCCAACAATACAGTGAGATCAATCAAGGTCAGGATCAACTTATAAAAGATGAACAAACGATCACTGGCCCCGGCTTTACTGTAAACAATGATCGTACGGTTAATTCACTTTTTGCTGAGATGGTACTTCCCGTAAGTGATTCAATTGAATTAAGTTTCGCTGGGCGCTATGACTCATACTCCGACTACGGTAACACTACGAATCCAAAGGCAGCATTTAAGTGGGAGCCCCTAAAACAGCTTTCCTTTCGCGGCTCTGCAAGCCGAGCCTTTAAAGCCCCACCTCTCCAAGAACTGGGACTTGAACCATTTGAAAGCTCTGCTTCGGTGAAAGATGACCAGGGCTGCCGTATTGCACAATCCCAAAATCGTTCGCCCGAGGAAATCGAAGAAGCTTGTGACTTTATAACCGTCATTCTAGAAAGCGGGGGCAACCCAAACCTCAAGGAAGAAAATGCTAACTTTCTCAATGTTGGAATGGTATTTGAACCCAGCCGTCGATTCTACTTCAGTGCTGACTACTGGGTGCTTGAAGTTGAAAATGGACTCGACCAAGGCGAATCTGAACAGGCTATATTTGATGCGGCTGCTAAAGGTATCGATATCACTAAGTACGGGGCATCGATCGAAAGGCCAGATGGCGAAAGCCCGATATTAAAAGCTCCTATTCTTAACATCGCAGGCAATCGCTCCACGGGAATCGACTTAAAGATCCAGCATAACTACCGTGTACTACCAACGCTCACCCTCGCCATGACTCATGACTATAATCAATTTTTGGAGAAAAAGCGTGAGGACTTTCCTGGCCTAGGATTTACATCGGTGCTTGGTAACTATCTCAATCCACGTTGGACAGCAGTCAATGCTGCTACTCTATCTTGGGAGAACCAGAACCTTACCCTGCTTGGCACTAGCATTGATAAGCATCGCAAAATTGATCCTGACAATGGCTACCTCAGTAGATATACAAGATTTGACCTTCAATACCGCTATCAAAACGATTTCATCGGAACCGTGGCTCTGGGCGCTATCAACGCCTTTGCTGACCGACCTCCTACTGACCCAGATTCGATCATCCGTGTAACTAAGGATATCTACAACGTTCGTGGCCGTACGTTCTACGCGAAGCTAACGCGAGCGTTCTAGCTCTGCTACCTATCAGTGTGCCTGTCAGCTAGTCAAAACCTTCGCAATTGACAATCGCAGAGGAAAGAACCTAAAACATAAAGGTTTTACTCTGCGATTCATTTAAATCTTTATTTCGGCACTGATTGGGGGCTCCAGATGGGTGATAAAAACCATGAAATACCTTACTACAACGACTACATTCACCCACGTCTAAAAGATTATCTAATTTCAGAAGGAAGCCCCTGCGATCATGACAAAGACCTGATCCAATTCGGCCAAGGAGGTAGCCTTGAGACTCCAAAAGCCCTGAAATTCATGACTAACATTCACCTAAAAGTCCAAAATAACTTAGCTAGAGTGCTTAAGCAAAGGCAGATGGATCGAAAGTTCATAGATGATAGGACCAGGGCTCTAACCAAGGTAAACCGAGACTCTCACGTGGACTATCAGTCACAATATTATTGCACCTCGATTGGACTTGCGGATGAAAGCAATCGAATTGTTTTCGGACCTCTTACTGACAACTTCCATAAAGCCCACGGACAATCAGTGGCTCCCTATAAGGAAGAGTGGAAAGGTCCTCAGGTTACACTTTTTGGGCCTCCACAGAGCCCTAAAATGGCGATAAACGCTATGAACTCCTACCATCGCCGCCTTGAGAATGAGCCACCGATCGTGGAATCGTTGTTAGCTAAGCAATATATTCGCCCTCGTTGGGGCGCAGATCTAGAAGACTCAAAAACACCCCTAAGACGGGATCTGATGCAGGCTGCTGAGAATCTAAAGGACTGCTTGGATGGGAGTCTTTCATATAAGGACCCCAAAAATGGCAAGGAGTATCGACTAAGCGACGATCATCGTTCCTTACCTATCAAGCGTTTTCCAGGTTTAGCACTTCCCTGCCACTTTATGTTCTATAGAGGAGAACCCATCCCCCTCCATATTTACGACTTCGCGCTCCACCTCTACCACAACTGGCAAAATGAGGATGGACTGATATTCTATGTGCCAAAAATTGAAAACGAGGAAGAGGCTGCATATATCAAGAATATGGTTGCTAGCGCTGAGCTTCTTCTTCACGAAGAGTTCCCAGATTACAAACCTGGAGCGATAAGGTTGATGATCGTTTTAGAGAACCCAAGAGCTATCTTTCGAGTCAATGAGATCATGGATGCACTAGATCCCTATTTTATCGGAGTTTCTCTTGGCTGGCACGACTACTTGGGCTCCACAGCTAGACTATTTAAAGAAGACTCAAATTATAGAATCCCGGTGAAAGCAGATCCTCACATCGTCATCAAACATATTAAATCCTCTCATGAGCTTGTGGCTAGGGTTGTAGGAGAACGAGGCGGCATTACTGTAGGAGGTATGTATGGTATCCTCCCCCTAGAAAGTGATATACAAAGTCCATCATTTCAGGTCGCATTAAAAGGCTTCTTTGAAGACACCATCACACAACTTAGGAGAGGCTTGAACGGCTTCTGGCTCGCTCACCCCGATTTCGTTAGAATCGGCCTAGCAATAGCCATCGCTTGGGAAGAGGACGAAACGTCACGATCCAAAATTATTAAAGATCTCGCCGATGATTTGCTTGATGATCCATATGCTAGTCAGATTGCCGAGTTGCTCGACAAAAATGAGCCATCGAGTATCGATAAAGATGACCCCCTCTTTAATCGGCGCTTAATAGTCGCAGACCTTCCAGAGTCAGACTATGTTAAAAACAACTCTCCTGAAGAAGTTCGATACAACATTTTTCAAAGTCTTCAGTATCTCGCGGACTGGCTCTCTGGCAATGGTTGTGTCGCCCTCCCGACTAGTATAGACGGAAAAGCCGTCCGTGTTATGGATGACTTGGCCACAGCCGAGCGCTCACGGTGGGAGGTTTGGCATGAAATTTACCATGGTCGCTTCTCCTTAGGCGACTACATTAGAATCGCCTATGAAGAGCAGATATTTATCCAACAGGATCTCACCAGCAACGAAAAGTCCGTTCAAGTTAAATGGGATGAGCACAGTAAAAAATGGTACCCCATTGCATTCCAGATCATGCTGCAGTTAATGACTGATCCTGAACCAGTTGAGTTTGCAACTGAACTACTGCTACCTTTTACGATTGAAACAATTCGGGAGGCGGAGGACCCTCTACGTGAAGCTCAGAACTTGTGCCCAGGGAAATATAGACTTAGTCCTTGGCTTGATCGGTATCTCTCCTACTATGACGCCTGTGCCTGCCATCGGTTTGCAAAAACCATGGCTGACTTACCAATCATGGATAGTGATGCTGTTTCGAACTTTTTTCAAACACTCACTATCGAAGAAGTTCAAGAGGCTGCAAGGCATCACGGTGATATCGGCGCCGAGCGAGCCAGCTTAGATAAAAAAGCCGCGAGTGAACAGGCAGGGGTAAGCGATGATCAAGATATAAGAGAAAAACTATTGAGCCTCGGGGATCAGTACAAAAGATTGTTCGGCTTTAAGTTTTTGATCTCGGCTCAAGGCTTGAGTGGCTCCCGTATGCTTGAATCGCTACAAACACGCCTTAGAAATTCACCCAGCCAAGAACTAACTCATGCTCAGCAAGCCCTCGGAGCGATTACTCTCAATCGACTTCAAAATCAGCCGCCTGACTCCATCGCCGCCAAAGGCGAATCTTTAGCCAAGCAGTATGGAATAGTAGGGACCAGCTTAGCAGTAAGCGAAAATGGTTCCATTCAGAGTCTTTCATGGGGTGATACAAAACGGGGCTCCGAGCCAGTTAAACCTGAAACCCGATTCGATATTGCTTCTCTTAGTAAGTCCATCGCCAGTGCTTTTGCTATGGAATTAATGAGCGAACACCTCATTTCGATCGATGACAATGTTAACAGGATCCTAGAGCTTCTCGATTCTCCATTTCGACTGACTTGCCGAGAGAACCCTGAGTGGTTGGAAGAGCTTGCCATAAAGGATCTTATGAGCCACACAGGGCTCAATATGCACTACGTAAAGGCAATCCCTTTAGACCAGGCCCCGAAAAATATCTATAGCCTGCTACACGACCCTGAAGAGTTTGGCTATGAGAGTATCGAGGTCATTTATCAGCCAGGCTCTAGATTCAGTTACTCGGGAGCCGGTTTCATGGTGCTAGAACATATCGTCGATCTTCTAACTAAAGGGCAAACTTTCGAACACGCCAAACGCTTCTTCAGTGAGCTAGACATCCATCATATGAGTCTGGACCGCTCTGATCTCAGTCATTCATTAGCCGAACCGATCCAAGAGAATGGTGAACCCTTCTCGAAAGGGCCATTTTGGTTTCCAGGCTTTGCAGCAGGCTTTAAAGCCAACGCAGAATCTGTTTGTCGCTTCTTGAGTCATCTAGAGCAAGCCTACCACAATCTAGATGGCTCCGGAGCTATCTCTCATGACACTGCAATAAAGATGCTCCACGGTGATGACAAGGGCTCTGTGGAGTTTATGGGATTAGAAATGGGACTTGGCATATTCGTTGGAAAGGCTGGTCAAAATCGGTTTGCAATCCATCAGGGTGCTAATGAGGGATTTCGAGCGATGTTTTTGCACTGTTTTGATGGTCCCGATAGAGGAAAAGGCTTCACGATCCTATGCAATGGTGACAATAATGGAGTGCCTTATCTTTCCCGATTAGCTCAATTGATACTTACAGAGAAGTCCTATCGAGGTATTGATACTCATCAGTTCAAACAATGCTCAGACTTAACGTCCATAGCTCAAGAACAGATAGTTAACCGCGGATTCAAGGACTTAGTATTCAGATGTTTTGAGCCTCTCTTACCGGAAAACATAGTTGATAAGGGACAGTTGGACCCTATAGCTGAATTTAATATCTTAAATGACGCAACTATTACATATGTGAGCGATCAGAGTTTTGCACGAGCCGAGAACTTGATTTCTGACAGGCTCCCATCGTTCGACCCAAGCTTGTTTGGTAAGCAGGGGAAAGTCATGGATAGCTGGGAAACACGACGCCACAATTCGAAAGGTGTTGACGAAGTCCAGATGAATATTCAGAAACTCAGTAAAGTCCGGTATATTCAGATTTCCACCGAATACCACGACGGCAATCATGGTGCTCAAGCGTCACTATATGGACGTGCTTCGGACAAGCAAAATTGGCAACCTATCTTAGAAGACTTCCCACTTTCGGGTCATAGTCTACACCGAATTCGGCTTGACAACGAGAGCCCTAAGTACTGTCAATGGCGGCTCAAGATGTATCCAGATGGTGGGATCAGCCGCCTCGGTCTCTATGAAGACCTTCCAGAAGACCTCAAAGGCCAATTCAAACTCCAGAAGGATAGTAGAGGGAAACGGTTTGACTACGAAATTCCCAAAGTTTCAAAGTTACCATCCCTCCCGACGAGCATTCTAAGTCATTTGCCAACTAAGAAGTATGATGAAAAAAACTTTGCTTCAAGCTATCGGGGAGCCAGGATTCTAGATGTTTCCAACGAGCATTATGGCCCCGCGGAAGCGATACTTTCTCCGCTGCCACCACTTCATATGTTCGATGGATTTGAGAGTGCCCGCAGTCGCGATAGAGAAAACTTTGAATATATAAAAGTGCAGCTAGCAGAGCCAATTGCAATTTCTCATATCGAAATCGACTTCACGTTTTTTAAGAACAACAACCCTAATGAGATCAGCATCGTCGGTTTCGATAACAACAAAGAAACTGAGCTTATCAAGACTTCAAAAACAAAAGCCTATGCCGGTAATAAGTTGAGACTTTCGATCGATAGTGACCAAGTATTCTCGGCAGTCGGTTTAAAAATCTTTCCCGACGGCGGTCTTAATAGACTGAAAGTCTTCCGAAAAGAGCTTATCTAACACGACCTAGCAGGTCGAGACTGCCTTTAACAGGTCTCGGCCTGCAGCCCCCTAAAAACACAACCCACTATATTTATTGATATAGATTTAGTCATCGCGACTCTTCTGCAACGATTCATAAGAGATTTCTTCAATCATTTTCATAAGTACCGATAAATGATACGGATCTCTACAGAGGATAGCTGAATGACAGCATGGATATTTCTACTAGCACTCCTTACGCCATGCATTACACTTGCTGATACCAGCCTATTCCATAAAATCAGCGTGTATCGCTTCGCTGAGGAAAATCATTTCGATATAGATAAAGGTGTTGCTGACATCCGAGGTTTGAACTCCCAAGAGATCACTAAGATTTATGGGGAGATCCTCTTTGTTCCCGAGACATGGGTCGACCCTCATAGTTTCAATTCGGAGCGATTTGAAGAACTGAAAGCGAAGTCAGTCATCACAAGGATGAATCAAAAAACATATAACCACCCCAACGAAACTGTTTCAGCTCATTGGGGAACCTATCTTCTTAAGATCAAGAATGACTATTCTAGTCCTTTGGGAATGGAGATAACTCGCATTTATCACCCTCAAGTTAGCTACATTGTTACTGGCAACAACATTATTAAAGCTCTTGAATTTGGGAATTTAAGTAGAGAATCAACCAAGAACCCTGAGTACCGCATAACCAACACTCCTCTGATTCAATTTGAAACGCAGGATGATTTCTATCTAATCTCCCATGTTAGTTCCAAACGAAATGGCAGCAATATAAGCTTAATCCATCACTCCATGCTATTCATAGGAGACTACTATTACTTAAGGTCTATGATACAAAATAGGAGTCTAATTCGACAAAGCTTTATCGGTTGTTTCCTTATCCTCGCTGTATTTTATGGATTTATATGGCTATTTCGACGATCAAACTATTCATCGTTTTTGCTTAGCCTCTACGCCTTTAGTGGTTTTACTCTCTCCTTACTTTACTCCTTGGAGACAAATCAAACACCATCCGAATACTTAAATACGTTTACCGCTGCCAACGCAATCTGTATAGGTGTTCTCCAACAACTGTTGCTCTATATCAATCGAAGTTACCTTCCTCAGAAGCTAGTTAAGAGACTCTCTGCCTTTTGTCTAGCGCTAAGTATCATCACTGTCATTTCTATATGGCTAGAAATCTTAACAGTCTCAAGAGTACTATTTGTCTCTAAATTTGCCCTCAGTATTATATTCTTAATTGCTGCTCTTGTGATTGGTTTCAGAAACAAGATCACAGGACTGTCCTATCTACTCATGGGCATCACAGGCATGATCCTATTTCAGGCACCACTTCTTCAAATATATACTTCAGGGTCTGAAACCGAACAAGGTTACTATATCCTCACAGCAAATTTTTGTATGGTTCTATCCCTCGCGTTAGCCAATGCCAAGGAATTTTCTGTTACCTATCGCCGGAGTTTGCGCCAGCAACGTCAGCTTAAAGAGTTCAACCATAACCTTGAGTCCCTTGTAGACGAGAAAACACGAGAGGTTCGATCTCTATTTGATCATATTCCACAAGGCGTCTTATCAATTCGCCAGCAAGGCCTGATTGGATCCGATTATTCTGCCCACTTGAAGTCGATCATAGAGCATGATGACATAGAACAGAAAAGCTTTAAAGATGAAATTCTTTGTTCGACTGACCTCAGCGGCGATCGTATCGACCAGATCTGGCAAACGATACTGCTATGTATTGGAGAACGGGATCTCAACTTTGAAGTGAATGCAGATAAATTCCCCAGTGAATTTGGCTACAACATTAATGGTAAACTCAAATTTCTAAAGGCTACTTGGAACTATCAAGCATCAAGCGAAGGAGTTATACAGTCTATTTTAGTGACACTACTTGATGTCACCTCGGAGAGAATATTGGAGCTAGAAACAACCTTCCAAAGAATCGAGATGAATCGACTCCAGGAGCTTGCCAATGTGCCTACTGGAAAAGCGGAACAGTTTTTTTCAACCTCTGAACAACTACTTCAAGAGAACGAAAGATTGATTCTTGGAGCCAATATTCGAGAGGAACAAATTAAAATGCTATTTGTCAACGCACATACCATAAAAGGAGCCGCTCGAACTTTACACCTCACTGATTTGGCGAAAGTGATCCACCATGCCGAGGAACACTATTCCGAAATTCTACGGGGCGAGCCCCCGAATATGAAGCGGCTTCAGTGCGACATCGAGGAATGTAAACAAACTTGGGTTAGCTACAAAAAGATCAATGAAGAAAAGCTCAATCGTTTAAGCGATATCGGTAAGGTAAAGGTAGATCGAGAGTTTATTGAGCAACACTACTATTTTCTAAAGTCTTTCATAAGCCAGGAATCGATTCTATCTGACAGCATAATCGAAATTATTCATAAACACACCCAAACACTAACCGATATGATCTTTGAACAACTCCCAGGTGTTTTCGAGGAGTATAAGAATCGAGCTATCAAGATAGCAAGAGATCTGGATAAAGAAGAGCCAAATTTCGATGTCAGCGCACCAGATCTTGGCATACCCAGCCAAGCCAAGATCACGTTGGACCAATGCATGATCCACCTGTTAAGGAACTCACTTGATCATGGAATCGAATCGATAGATGAACGAAAAAGAGCAAATAAGTCAGTCCATGGCACTATCAAGATGCATGCAAAAGTTTCTGATGGTCTGCTTGAAATTCATATGAGCGACGATGGTAGAGGTATGGCACTGGATCAACTAAAAGAGACTGGCATCAAGAAAGGAATTCTTAACCAAGATAGCACTCAGCAGGAGATTGCTGAAAGCGTCTTTCATACTGGTGTCTCGACAGCTCAGTCTGTATCGGAGATTTCAGGGAGGGGAGTTGGAATGGAGGCCGTCAGGCGATTTCTAGATGAAATCGATGGCTCCATCCAACTTGTCTTAGGTCTCGAAAAAAAGCCAGGCTACTACGATTTTGAGTTTATTATTAAAATACCTGTCTTCCCTCTTGAATCGCAGCAACTTAGCTTGAAAAGCTCCTAGTATTCTTTAGTGTCCTTCTCAGAGAGAAAGCTTATATCATCTAGATCGGTTCTTCCTGAAGACTTAATTCCTCAGATCGAACTTGATAAAGGCCATCTATATACGACAAAACTTGAATCTTAAAACAGATCATATCTCCATCGGAAACTACATATACCGCTTCTTTCGAGCTGACTTGGTGAGTTACGGAGTCGTAGTTATACCAATCATTTAATACAGGATTTCCTGAAAATGTTCCAGATCCGGGTGGTCCTGGGACCGGTAGGGCTTCGTCAAAGCTTAAAGTTTCAAAATCACAAGTGATGATATCTTCGAATGTAAGAGCAGACTCATAGACTCCGAAACTACCATCCCCACTGGAACCAGAGTTTGATTGAAACATTGTTCTCTTCACCGACAAAACCCACTGTCCATCAGAGCTAGTAGCTGTCAGTTGACCTTCGTGAAAGCCGATGAAAACTGCCTCTATAGATGAACTGGCATCTATTCCAAGATGCTGACTAAGATCTTCAGGCTCTGATATATTCCCAACTGGTAACTCAGTAGTCTTCAATTCGTAGACTCCATCCTGATAACTAAGAATTTGAAACATAAAACACGACTTGCTATCGCTTAATAGAAAGGCCAGATCCTTTGGAGATACGGTATGGGTTTGAACGTCGTAGTCATACCAATCATTGAGGATAGCGTTGCCTGAGAATTCGCCTGATCCAGGAGGACCTGGGACCGGGAGCATCTCGTCGGCGATAAGGCCTGTCACACTACATTCGGACATCGCCTCGAACGGCATCTCTGCCGCACCGGCACGAAAATCAAGGGACCCGGAAGTTCCTGAGTTGGTTTGAAACAGGGTTCTTTTTATAGAAAGGTGCCAGTTATCCATTGCATCTGTTATCAGTAGATTGCCATCCAAAAACTTTAGGTAAACTGTTGAGTCTGTAGACGATGCATCTATTACAACTGGTCCTTCATCATCTGGGATAGTACCCTCATCTTCCCCAGGCAATTCCATGCTATGGCTGAGATCCTCTAAAGTAAAACGATAGACTCCATCGTTATAGGCATTGATCTGAAACTTAAAGCACTCACCCTCACGGGCAATCAGGTAGATATGGTTTTTAGAGCTAACTTGGTGAGTATTTGAATCGTAATTATACCATGCATTTAGAACTGGATTTCCTGAAAATGTCCCGGCCCCTGGAGGTCCTGGAATCGGTAAGTCTTCATCATAGGACATACTACTAGGATTGCAGTTTTCGATAGCGGAAAAGTCTGATTGTTCGGTATCGAAAGTACCAAACCCCAGGCTACCACTGGTTCCTGAATTGGTTTGAAACTGCGTTCGTTTCACCGAGATAGCCCACTGACTTTCAGCACTTCCTAATGCAAGGCTCCCGTCTTTGAAGATTAAGAAAACAGCATCTTCCCGTGACGAAGCATCAACCTCGACTTCATAAATCGCGCCGTTCTGTGTGATTGCAACAGGCAATCCTAGCTCTTTTGCTTCCTGAGGTACACTCTCGTCTGAAGCCTGATCCCCACTAATAATTGAATCCTCACCACTCATATGGTGGCTATTTTTATCTGAACTGCGTCCGCATGAGGTTACTAATGCGAGGACGAATAGAATACGAAACATGATTGGTCCCTCTAATAATATTGATAATCATTTTCATTATCGGAATTTTTCTGTTAAGCTTTAGCGGAATCTGATAAATAGTAACAATCGTTAGACGTCACACACTACAGTATAAACTACTTGTATTATTGGGATATAAAGAATATACCCACGCATTTTAGTATATCGTCTAATAATTTACTGAATACTTTAAATTAAATTTGACTAAGCCCAGCAAGCGACTACAAATCCCACTAGCTCTCCAATCAGTTTTTTTCCTATATTGGTCCCCCGCACTAGGCGATCGCATCGAATATCTTTTTGACCTACACTTTTTTACCTCAAAGCAATTTTTTTCGCCCAAAGGACTCTTTTCACTGTCGGGCTACTGATTGTATTCCGATAGAAACTTGTCTTTTCCAAGAAAGGTTGTCTATGAGGCCAGGATTTCATGTAGTTGTTGTATTTTGTCTGATTTCGCTGAGCACTTGGTTAGCTGCTCATCCGTTTGAGGTAGTGAAGGGGACAGGAGTTGCTCTAACCTTCGACAGCAAGACCCAAAGCTACGAAACTAAGTTGAGGATTAAAGACCAAGGTAACGAAGTCAGAGTTAGTTGGGCAACATTAGAAAAACCAATCACTTTTAGCTACTTCAAAGATTCAAGAATGATATCTCAAGTCGGTGTCATAAGTGCGAACGAATTAGCCGGAACAAAAATTGTTGGAGGTGTGAAGTATGAAGGTTTCTACTTCGAAAACGAAATGAAGATTGAGGATCGACATCTTAAGAAACTTTTGGTCTTTATTGGCAAAAGTTCCAACGCCTGCCTTATATCTTACAACGGGGCAAAAATTATCAATAGAAAAGTGATTTTCGAGCATTCTGCCGAATCTAGGTTTGATTGCAATGGGAAGGACGGTGTCCCAAATCCTAAAACTAAGACTAGAGCTAAACAGAAAATCTCGTTGTCTAGTCTCTTGCCGAAAGCTGGAGAAGTTAAAATAAGAAATAGAACTACACTGGCTATTTTTCTGCGAAATCGCATCGATAGATTTCAAGGCTGTATGGCTAACGAAACAGGAGTTTATCGAGGCGGTACAGTTATCCTTGAGGGAAATGAAATTTTCGAGCTTCTTGTGAGTCGGGGCAAGCCGCCAGTTATAAAGAAATTTCGGCACACAATCCCTGGAAGCTTCTTTCACTCTTGTCTAAGAAAGAAGTTGGAAGAGTTAGATTACAGCAGTCTACTTGTTGAGAGGGAAAGTTTGAGTGACATGGCTCACTTTGTCCTAAAATGTGATAGTGACCATGACGCTTCAAGTGATCTTCATACTAGAAGTTGTAAGCTCGAAGTAGGAGACATCTAATACAGCAGAGACCCCTAGCTATCTAAGAATCTGATTGTACCTTGGTACCACGCGAACCACGCGAACCACTGCTTAGCTCGTGCCCTGAATGCTATTCTCTAGTAGCCATGATTAGTACATTCAAAGCTCGGTAACCAGATCGAGTGATCCTTTTTTCTTTTAGAGAAATTAAAGTTTCATAGATGTCCAGGTGCACCCGGTTAGGGGTGATGCATATGCATCGTAGATGCCTGGGCAGCCTGTTGAGCCGCTTGCATAGCAGCCTGTTGAGCCGCTTGCATAGCAGCTTGTTGAGCCGCCTGCTGTGCAGAAAGCATAGCTGCTTGATGGGCTGCATGAACTGCTCTGGCTGTCGCTTCAGCTTGAAGTTTTTGCCTTTGGGCTTCACCACTTGCTAGGGCTTGCGTCTGAGAAACATGCAATGGATTAGCTTCTGTTTGCCCACAACGATAGCTTTCAAACTCGATGGCAACCGCGTGATCTCCCATCGCAGGCTGGTATAGGGTATCGCTATATAGTATTGTGTCAGCGCCTATAGAAGTTGCTTCGTTACGCGCCATACGGAAGGCATTTTCCACTGCAAACTCTAGGTCGCTATTCCGGATGGTACCATGCACCAACCCTTGGTAGACACATTGATCAGCGATATTCTCAAGGACGTTAACGGATTCTCCCTCCATTAAATCAGCATACTGAGGGTAGCTAAGATGGACGCAAGAACAAAGAAAGATGAAACTAATACCAGCAAAAAATTTCAATGGGATGGCTCCATATGATGGATTTGACAAATTTGTTGACTTCTTATCGAGCCAGTTTCCATGACAACTGATTGATGTTATTGCACAGGTATGGCCTAGGTCTTTAGGACAGTCACCCCCGCCGTTTATTGCATTACTCTATCATTATTTTGACATACCCACCAACGGTCCACTTTGAAGGAAAAGCAGTCCCCTAACCTACTGTTAAAAAAGAATTTTAAGGTCCTAAAGACGTCAATTCAGCCAGATAACTTCCCCACATACCCGCAGTTTTATGGTATCCTTGGCCATGCTAATCGAACATCAAACCCTCTGAGGAACTCTTATGTACCTCCAGCTGCGTCTGATACTCTGCCTGATCCTAGCCAGTACGCAAACTAGCTGTATCTCCTATCGCATTCACTACCACGTGGAAGCTTGGGTATCCAAGCCTAATAGCCAGAAAGTTCGAGATAAGAAGATCATCTTTTCCTACACCCACAGAACTTCAACAGCATGGATCGCATGGGCCTGCGGTCTGACGTTTGTTGCTTACGGGGGAGCCTGCTGGCTCTATCAAGCTGTTCCTTTCGATTTCGATATTGAAGATGCAGAATTCGAAATCAGGAAAAAATTGAGCCAGATCTACGGTGGTGATGGTTTTGATATAGAGCACGCTGATATTCGATTTATTGAACCAGGGATCCAGCTATGAAATCCCCATTGCCCCTATCAATCTTGATGACATTAAACCTGGCTTGTACAACCATAGCCTATGATATCGAAACGGAAGTGACTTTCGCAGATAGCTTTCGTATCAATGATCCTAGAGTAACAAGCAAGCATGTCACTGTGGAACAAACGATAAATTATGAACTCTCTATTTTTCATCCTACAGCGTGTTTTATAACTGCCTTTGCCTATGGTGGCTGGTGCTGGAGCTATCTGTTTCTGAAATCAGTCTATTCTGATTATGCCATTGAGGAATCGGATCGAAGGCTCAAGAAAAAATTAGGTAATCCTTCAGCAAACACGTATTCCATCAATTCAACTCGCTTGCTCGATACTCACTTGAAACGAGCTATAGAAACCTATCAAATTTCGAGTTGGGGTGATCATTTAGAACAAGGGGAGCCTTTTGCCTTTCCTAAGAGTGCAACTCAGCCACCTACTGAGCTGGAAATTGAACCCCATATTACAGACAAGGCTGTTGTCGCTGCCAAGCTCAATGGGATGTTCATTGGAGTCGACGGTGGGACCTCACATTCTAGCCATGGAATAGGTGTTAGCGGCGGCTACGGCTGGCACAACTATGCCCTACAGATCGGCTATGGCTTCCAGTCTAAACGCAACCTCATTGGCAATCCTATTTCACTTAGTGCGCTCATATTTCCAGCAATCCATCACCAAGACGCTAACAGCTACTTCAAACTTGGGGCGACCTACTATGGTGGTCAGGGTAAGCGTCACGTGATCTTTGGCGATAATCTACCCATCGAATTGGATGCCAAGTGGAGCTTCATTTATACCCGACTAGGAGTAGGTGTCTTGAACCGCTATTCCTACTTCCAAGTGTACTATGAAGGTGGTATTTCTACTGTCGCTCATGCGCGCATAGTCCCGAATCACTCTGGAGTTCAATCCAATCTCGATGACGGTCAAGGAATCAGAATTGAAGACTCTGATACCTTCGGCTTCAATTCCAACGCCGGCTATGGAGACGTTGGCGCTTACTTTCAGATGGGGGTCTTACTTTGAGATTCACCCTGTTTCTACTGATTCTAGTGTCAATATCAGGATGTCGTGATTGCAAAGAAGGAGCGGTCATCTACTTAGCTATCAGTAACGACGATTCTGAAGGAAAGGCAATATCTGTGACACCGGCATATCGCGAGGTATCTTATTACGTTGACTCTAGCTCGTCTGTACGCATTGCTCATGCTTGGCAATGCCGTCTTAATGGAGGACAGGATTCCTTCTGGCTCACAATAAGAATCGGGGACAATCAGTGCTTTCACATTCATCGCACCTGCTCCGATCGCCGTGACTTCAACGCTTCATGTGATGCAGATCAATGCGAGAGCGATGAGGCTCAGATGAATACCTGTTAGGGAGATAGGCTCTTCATTTCATGAACAGCTTAGCATGCATCTAAACGTTTCTATTATTTTCAAGTTTTCATAGTACTCTGACGTCTTCATTTCATCCTCTCTATACTGGCCCTTTACAAGAAAGATGTACTCCCATACAAAGCAAAAATTTTCGGAGACTATCTATGCTGATCGCCAGAACAATCTACTATTTAATATCGTTTTCCTTGTCAACAAGCCTATTGTGGCCTACAAGATCACTTGCCAATGATAATACAATTCGTATTGCTACGTTTAACCTTTGGGATGTCCAGGCTAAAGATCTTCAGTCAGGATCAGATCCTCGCCTCAAGAAAGCGGCTGCCATGATTCAATCTGTGCAGCCAGATATCATTCTTTTGAATGAAATCGCATACGATCAGAATAATAATGGCCAGCGATTCGCTGATGGCTTCCTTGCCAAGTCTCAAGGGATTAATCTTAAGCCCATCAGCTACCGATCTCTTGCTACTCCAAGCAACACCGGAGTTCATTCAGGCTTTGATTTCGACAACAACGGTAAGATCGTCAGCGACCCTTACATCAATCCCAGGGAGTATGGTAACGACGCCTGGGGATTTGGCGAATTTCCGGGGCATTATGCCCTTGCGGTGTTAGTTCGGAAAGACCTTAAGATCTTGGAGTCTCAGGTTAGAAGCTTTCAAAAATTTCTTTGGAAAGATCTGCCAGGAGCGATGAAGCCAGTTGATCCCAAAACAGGTAAGTCTTGGTATAACGCTGAGGAGTGGCTTCAATTCCGATTGAGTTCTAAGACTCATTTAGATGTACCCGTTCAATTAGGAGACGACACTATCCTACATGTCCTAGCAAGTCACCCCACACCACCTGTCTTTGATGGTGAAGAAGATCGAAACGGAGCTCGCAATCACGATGAGATTAGATTTTGGGCTGAATATATTAATGGACAGAGATTTATCACAGACGATGCTGGACGTCGAGGCGGTTTACCTGAGAATGCTGCCTTTGTTATTCTAGGCGACTTAAATGCTGACCCAAACGATGGAGATAGCATCGGCAACCCGATGAAACGTTGGTTGCTAAGCCACCCTCGTATTTTAGACTATAAGCCAAAGCTAGCCAGGTATCATGATCGTACTCGTTTCGGATATGCTGATGACGACGATGATACGGCTTCATGGGCCTTACGAGTTGACTATGTGCTTCCTTCTGACAACTTCCTAGTGAATCAGGGCGCTGTGGAGTGGGATGCCAGTGTTTCCGATCATGGTCTTGTCTGGCTTGAAATAACAGTTAAATAGCGTATTTTAGAGATTGAAAGGGAGATCAAGTCTCCCTTTCAATCATCCACTAGAGGCTGTGACGCAAATCAAAGCGATCTAGCTCCATAACTTTGGTCCAGGCCCTTGCAAAATCCTTGACGAAGCGTTGCTTTGAATCTGAAAAAGCGTATACCTCAGCCACATCACGAAGCTCTGTATTAGATCCAAAGATTAAGTCTACAGGTGTAGCAATATAGACTACCTTCCCTGACTTTCGATCGAGGCCTTCATAGAGCCCTTGCCCCTTGGCCTTACGCCATTGGTAAGACATATCGAGCAGATTGACAAAAAAATCATTATTTACTAAACCAAGACTCATTGAAATCCTTTTGAATATCTTTCAGCTTACTGAGAACCTTGGCTAGCTCTTTAGGATTGTTGACAGCCCAATCCTTTTGTGGCGCCAACGCCAAGCGTGCACCATTCGCTCCACCACGCATATTGGAAGCTCTGAAGCTTGATCCAGCTGCCCACACTGTGCGAACCAACTCAGAAACACTTAGTCCTGAGTCTAAGATTTCTTCCTTGAAAAGGAGATATTATCCTCGTCAATCATCTTGTAGTCCACAGGGGGAATCGGATCTTGCCAGATCAATTCATCCTTGGGAACTTCTGAGCCCAGATACCGAGCTTTCGGTCCCATGTCTCGATGAGTAAGCTTGTACCAGGCCTTAGCAAAAGCCATTTGATACTCTTCGGGATTGGCTAAGAATCGCTCAGCGATCTTTTTGTATTTTGCATCAAACTTGATTGCAAGATCCGCAGTGGTCATCACTGGAGGGTTCATCTTGCCATTGACATGAGCATCAGGCACCGATTTAGGGAGAGACTTATCCTTTGGAACCCATTGGATGGCACAGGCTGGGCTCTTAGTCTGCTTCCACTCATGACAAAGACGGTCCGTACTTTTGCTTAATTGGCCATAGCTGACGCCGTGCCTTGTCAAGATTGCCATTGTCAGGCCAGCAATTGAGAGGGTCAAACCGCATCTGACCACCACCACCGCGACCATCGAGTGTTCGATAAGTTCCTGCACTGTGCCAGGACATACGGATAAAGAATGGGCCATAGTTACCGAAATCTGCCGGCCACCAGGCTTGAGACGTGGTTAGTAGCTTGTCAATGTCTTGCTTAACGGCCTTTAGATCAAGCTTTTTAAAGGCTTCGGCATAATTAAAATCCTCGCCGAGAGGATTCGAGCGAGGGTCGTGATCCCTGAGGCTCGATAGATTCAGTTGATCCGGCCACCAGAAACTATTGTCCTTAGGTGCACCCTCAACCACCTTTCCTCCACCAGACTTCATAGCCGGCTTTGCTGATAAGGAAGCGTGTGTCATACCAAAGGCTGCGATCCCAATAGCAGCTGCCCATAAGCTGAGCTTTCTCATGCTTGTCCTCCGAAGCAATTCTTTAGTTCTAAATACATTTGAGTGTATCCCGACAAAGTATCATGAATGCATTATAATGAAAAAAAACAATTT
Source organism: Pseudobacteriovorax antillogorgiicola (assembly GCF_900177345.1). NCBI lineage: Bacteria > Pseudomonadati > Bdellovibrionota > Oligoflexia > Oligoflexales > Pseudobacteriovoracaceae > Pseudobacteriovorax > Pseudobacteriovorax antillogorgiicola. The sequence continues at coordinate 116,793 of NZ_FWZT01000018.1, read as the reverse complement.
TTCCTGCTGCATACTGTGCTTGGACGAGGTGGGAATAACACTAGGCAAGATCTTTCAAGTGACCAATGATAAACTTGAACTATACATTTTTTAGTCAAAGAGTCCCCATGTCAAAGGCCAAAGCCAAGAAGTCAGCCTTGCGCCAAATCAAGCGACGCAAAAAACGCCTCGAACATAGTAAGACCGCGAGCCTGAATGGCTTTGCTTATGAAGTTCTCACCCGAGATGATGTTGCCACAGAGCACAAGAAAGCCTTTCGTACTCTTCTCAATCAAACCAGTGTGCGCCTAAAGAGTAGCGACCCAGATGAGGACTATAAGGAGGCCATCTCACTGATTGAACAAGCTTTCACGATGGAACCTAAAAAAATTAGCTGTGGCCCTCAATGTTCTGCGTGCTGTCATCAAAGAGTCGACATCCTTAGCATGGAAGAAGAGCGTATATGGCAGGCTGTGGAGGATCGTCAACTCGTCATCAATCAGAGCCGTTTGGATCGACAAACAGCCAGCAAAGGGGATTGGTCGCAGCTTGAATATACCGATCGTGCCTGTGTTTTTCTCGATGAGGCTCATAACTGTCAGATTTATGATCAGAGGCCTTTGGTATGTCGTCGCTATTATGTTTTATCAGAGCCCAAATTCTGTAAGACAGGTGATCGAGGGCTCATTGATTATTCTAGCAACTTTCCCTGCGACACCTTTCTCAGCGCCTTGATGAATAAATACCCAAGCCAATCTATCACATCATTCGTTCAAAAGAAGCTTAAGTCCTAGAAACAACATTTCCGCGGGACTTTTGTCAAAAGTGCAACTATTCTTGGCAGCATAGAGCATACGAACTGGTATGGGAGCCTGCTTTGAATTACCGAACCTACCTGAAAGGTATTATCAACTTTCTCGATGGAATCATCCTAATAGGATCGATCGCAACACTTGCTGCTTGGATTTTTTTGGGACAAGGCTTGTTATATTCAGAAACGTCGCCAGTCCTATCACCTTTCACATCTCTATCTCTGGCTTTGATGTCTGGCAGTCGCCTGGCTCTCAAACACCTTCAAGCATTTCCCACACCTCTAGCAATGGCTGCTCTTGGCCTGACTCTTGGTGGCAACCTTTCTTCGATCATGGCGCAACTAATAGTACCAAGCCTTCTTCTCGATTCATTTCCAAGCTTGGTTCCCACATCCATCATGACGTCGGTTGGATTGATTCTCTTTTGCTGCTACGAGCTTCTCGTTATCTTACGTGATACTCCCCGGCAGGGTTTTATAATAGATGATATTCTCCTTCACCTAGCCTTGCTCCCTGGGGGTATTAGTTTGCTAGGTCATGTTCTAGACAACCCCGTTTATATAAGCTCAAAGATTGATCCTAGGAGCGGAATTTCCATCCTTGAAATGGCCTTCATGGCATCTTATGCTGTAGTTGCAGCCCTATCAAATAAAAATCTATTTCTTTGGCGATTTCTCCGGGATGGTAGTGCTAATCGAGTGATCTTTGCGATTCTATTTGTCAATCAATACATTGCTCCAACAATCGTTGGCCTTGTGGCTGCAAAGTCTCAGGAAAGAAGTATTGGCATAGAACTATTCGTCATGTTAGCTGGGGTCTTTGCAACCCTTAGTTTTCTCGCTATGAAAGCCTTTGGCAGGAATCGCTCTCAGCTTTAACTTTAGCCAGGTTCGAAAATGGCCTTAGTGGCGAAGCTTATTCAGGGCTCCGATCTCAATTGGTTTGCCATACTGTGGTTGTATGACTACGACTTCAGGGGCAAGCTGCTTCGTTGTTTGAATAAATTCATCCAGAGCGACTCCCGAAGGTACCTCTTGCCCAGCGTCAAGCCTCCTAAAAAAATTGTCGTGATGCACTGGCATCACAGCTTTGGGTCGGTAGGGAATAACTAAGTTCTTCAGTAAAGACTCAGAGCTTTTTCGGGCCGCTATACCTTGAATGATCAGATCAACTGTTACGTTTTTGCGCTCAACATCCTCGAAGCTAGAAGGTGCAAACAAAATTGTCAGTTGAGGATGGCGAATGAGGTACGAGAAGCAGTCTTGGTTCTTATAGTCTAAGAAGCTAGCCTCGCGGGGAAACGGACTCTTGATCTTCCCTGACATGAAAACCTTGCCCCAAAGGTGGGGTGCATGGCCAGACCTAAGAACTTCGACCGAAAATTTTCCAACTGAATAGATCTCGTTGACTTTCTGAATCTTGATTAGATTCTCTTGATAGCCCTGAAACATTGCAATCGTTCGACCATTGTCATCGACAAATACCTGGCTGCTGAACTTCTTTGCTAACGGCACCAGATCTAGAATATGATCGTAGTGACTATGGCTCACGAAGACTCCTTTGATTTTCGATATCGGGCTTTTACTCAACCAATGTTCAATAACCTCAGGATCTGGCTTTAATGTTGACAGAGAGAATAAGTCCCACAGGCCTGGGCGGGAAAAAAATGGATCAAACGCAATGGCATTCTCACCATCATCGATGACGATATTGCTGGTTCCAAACCAATGGATCTTCATTGCTTGTGAGGCATTAGAAACAGTTGTAAGAAGTGTAGCTGCCACCGCAGCTACACTTATGGTCTTGACTAGCTTAATTACCGTATTCTTCGAAATACATCTGCGACCCAATTGGATTCGATGGGTCAATGAGTATAAGTTCGACTGTGCCGAAGATCGGCTGGGCGTTGTAGACATCTAAGAAGACTCCTACCTTGTCTTCAACTTTCTCAGCCCCAATCGTAGCAGAACTTTCATTCCTTGTGAATGTATATAGGCCTCTGTGAGCTTCATCCATTGTGAAAGCTCCTTGAACAACGAGATCTTGGCCCTTTAGCTCGTCTACATTAAATCGAGCCGTGGTACGACCTCGATTGGGCCCAAAACGATCTTCAATGTCTAGAATAATCTTATCTCCTTGCTGGTAACCTGGATTAAACGGCCCGGGAGCATAGTCATATTCCCATGTGGTACTTAGGGGGCTAAACGGTGCATTGCGTTCAAGATCTGAATACGAGACTAACTTTTGGGACCCGTTGATCTCTATCACCTGCTCAGTCCCAATCGCAAGATTTTCAGAACAGCCAAGTTGGAAGCGCTCCTTGCTTGGATTGCTAGCACTGATAATGCGACCATTTTGAACGGTTACAGGATACACGGAAAATTCACTGCTACCAGGGACACGCTCGATTTTTCGAATGGTGATCCAATGAAACAGTTCCTGTAAGTAACCATTCATCTCTCCTGTGATCAAGTTTCTCTTTCCTGGTCGCAAGAACTTGGAAACAAAATTATCTTCCTCAAAAGGATCGAGATACTCTGCAGTAATTGCATAGAAACTTTCAACTTCGCCAATTCGATTGAATAGGGTCACCACCTCACGACTACGGCCATCGGATTCAACATGACCCCAAATCGCTTTTCCATCCATTTCTTCAACAGCAAGATCACAGGTTTCAGGGCTGGGTTGCGACCATGGTTTGAACGCGTTGTCCGTGCTGTTCATTCGCGATGCGAGTTCAGGATAGTGACGTTTTAGAATATCAACCATCGTCGTGCCTTCGACCCAATCCATACCAAGCTCTGTGTATGTGTCAGCATTATAGTCGGACGTATAGAATCGATCAGTAAGGATTCGGCGACTAGCATTCATAATAAAGATCTGGAAGGCTGTTTCAGAGAAGCCAAATCCTTCTGGTCTTACGGATTCGGCCATTTCTCCAACAAAAGCATCAATCAGCTCAACATCATTCTTGTAGACCCGCTTCATATCTTTTAGTAGCTGCTGATTTTCAGCTAAACTCATATCAGCCCCTTCGAACAGTTGTTCGAAGTTTGAAATGGGCGTTAAACCAATTTGACGCCTGAATTCGTTGTATCGAGGAATGCCACGCTCCCGATCTCGAACAATGTCGATGGTTGCAAGATCCAACGGCCCTCGAAATGGAATTTCGATATTTCTTAAGACGTTGGGGTAGTTTTTTAAGGTTAGTGCACCAGGGTTTGTTATGCCGAACCCGAACCAAAGATCTGCCTGTCTTGATGAGCGGAACATCTCCTCACCGTCACCAAAGGTAGTATCTTCTAGTGATACTGAATCCTTTAGACTTCCAGATTCAAAGTCATAAACATCTATGGAATCCCGCATCAAGGGGTGCATGCGATAAACCTGAACGAATTCTTCCGTTAAGGTATAGGGAACACCGTAGTTATTTGCTTCCGTAGCACCTGCTAGCCCCCCTATAACATAGTCCAACGACGCTGCATTTTTGAATAAATCTGCAACACCGGCCATCTCTGGATTCGTTCTTAAGATTCGTTGGAAAAATCCATCAGCATTCGATGCTGCTTCCAACCATTTTTTGATCAATTCACGATAGGCTTCCTTAGCTTCGCGACTCCCCAGTAGCCCCCACCAGTTTGCATACATTGCTGTGATTGTTGTTGGGTTGGCAATGATTGCTGGCGTCCACTCGACCGTATGAATTTTCGTCATAAGAGCAGCATTAATCAGGCGAGACTTGTCATAAAGTTGCTGATCAGTCATCTGCGGATACTTTTCCTGAAGAGCTTCAGCAATGGCATTATGTTCCTTGACGAAAAGGTTATGAAGCATACTTAATCCTAGCCACCAGTTATCTGTAAACCCCTGCACAGGGACTCCATTCGACCCGGTTGGCAAGTAGCCTTGATCGTCGAGCTTGAGTTTTCCACCTTGAAAAGTTCTGATCAGTTGATTCACTTCAGAGTTTGTACCATAGATCTGGGATCCATCCCACCAATGAGTCACTAAGTTCTCATAGGCTGGAAGAGCTTTCTCTAGGGGAATACGCTTGACTTGCCCTGTGTCTTCATCGAAAACTTGAAAATCTTGAACAAGTGTTGCAGGACGAGTTCTCTTAATCTCAATCATGGACCCAGCGCTAAACTCTGGATCGTTTGTGGGTACTGGAACCTCAATAGGGTCGGACTCAAGATTTACGCCATGAGAAAACCAATCATGAGTCATAAACTGAATCCAGGCTGCTGCAATAAAGTTAAGGCTTGTTGCTGGCTTAAATGAATCCCGACCCATGAGAAGGTTACTGATTTCTCTTGGGTTCGGCTCAAGAAGACGCTCAGATTCTAATTCGGTGACACTGGCCCTTGGATCAACGTTGCGACCAAAGTTTGTGTAGATCGAACCTTCTTTAGGGTTCTCTGGAATGACACAAGTGCCATCTAATGTTCGCGCCTTCAGGTCATCATCGGAGCAAGAGATTGAGTTTGCGTAGTATTCTTCTGACTCAAGATCGTAGAGATTATTCTCCATAAGCTCTTCGCGATCAACAGCAAGCATTCCTAAGGATACAATCAAGCCTATACCACCAAACATTTTGCCAATAACTGGCCAAGTCACCCAGACTGAATTACCAATCATCCTACTAATCTCCCTTAATTGTTAAAAACTGACACAAAGATTTCGCTTTCACCAATGACTAACTGTCTTCTATCCCCGGAAAGACTCTTCATATAGGAACTTAGCAATGTGGTGATGACGAAGTTTAGTGGGCGTTGGAAAAGGTATAACAGTCTTGAATGAGCTTGTTAAGATCTTTGAGTCGATTAACAAAAGATTCATACTTCATAAACGGCTTGCTCACAATAATGACAAGGCATAGAAAAAAAAGTTACCTTGTAAGTATCACAACCTTAAAACCAGACATTTCCCTTTCGTGAAGTGATAAATGACATTTTGAATCGATTTGAATTCATTTGATAAGACGTTATTTGCCTAACAACAATCAAGTGGTATTTTTTATATGTTCTTTTCACATCTGAGTCTTTGCTTAGCCTAAAAATCTGTCGGTACTGGGGAACTATCTTTTTCAGGTCGATGACAGTACTCATTAACCCCCAGTACACAATAGCTTAGAGCATCCTGTTATGCTTAAAAAAGAGTCGTCGATCCCCATATTCAGACGCGATAAAACGCGATCTTGTTTCAATAGTACCAATAAACAAAGCCTTCTTTCTTCTCTCCCAATCTATCTCTGAAGTATCGAGGCCTTTTTCTTCACTAGCATAGACCCTATATAGGGTCGTACCTGAAGGTATGTCCATAAAGTCCTGGCGAAAATCATGAGCAGTTTCATCAAATCTCATTTCTTCCACAGGGCTAAAATACAGCTGCCTTGGCTGCCTAGGTTCGAATACTTGATCACCATGCTCGTCGTAATCAGCGAAACCATCCACAGAAATTTGGGTGGGATACTTTGCAACTCTCTTAAACACCAAAGATGAAAAGATAGAAGCAATATCAAACTCTAGGGGAATTACATTCGATAGTTCGTTAGCAAAGAAATTGTGGTTCTCACCTTGGCCACTGAGCTTGTACAGAGCGCTAACATTCTGTGATACCATGCCATCACGAAAAAACTTAAGTGCGATACCAGGTGCAAAGGTCATCGATGCAGGATCACCTGTTACGGAAACGCGCAAGAGACCCTGGGAAGCCCCCTCGAAAAGCCCTGTATAAGGGCTATCTTGTGTGGCAACAAAGGCTACTTTGGCGACAACACCATGCTTATGAATAGGTTTATCATAGCTCGCCTCGGCTTCATCCATCGGCCTTTCCATTTTTTTGGATAGCATATGAAACGCAAGTTTGAACGGGCTGACTGACTTCAATGTTGGTAGCCCTGCTTTGTATTCACTGGCGATGATCCCATCTTGCCAGAGTCTATTGAGTTTTTCGTCACCATTCAGGGCCTCATAATTCTCGGGTAAAATAGTTGATTCCTTAGCCCCTTGCTCCAATGATAACCCTACTGGAATCGCAACTGCTGCCGTAAGGGCAGCTATAAGCGCAATCGTCCTCATAGTCTTCCTTCCCAAAATTGAAATGACAATAACACTCGTTCTAATGTCTATCCCCAAGAAGGTCACATATTTTTTCTGTTAATATTTGGTTTAGACGAAGATGAAGTCTACCCTATCAGGGTAAGTTCCCTAATAAAGGAACGTTTTTTTGTCCGGAAATCAGCAACTTCATGGAATCTTAATGGATAAGCACCTTTATTAGTTCGTTCTGGTAGTAGTGAACTCAATCTGGAGAAAACCATGTACAAAACCCTTAGCGCTACCCTTCTAAGTAGCGTCGCATTTACTGCTCAAGCTCACGACTTGCGCCCTTTTTCACAACAATATGTCTCTCCTGCACAGTCGTATCGAATCTTGAGCAACCTTGCCCTCCAAAGTGTTTACAGCGATGCATCCCTAGGCGGCGAGGAAAGACGAGTTTCGCAGTACGGAACGAAAACTGAAGCTTATGGACAGTATCGTGTGAAAAACACCTACTTCTCAATCGATGCGGTCGACGATGGCTCCGAGTCTCGCTTCGAGAGAATCAGCCAATATCGATTCTCGGGGCAGTTTGCTGTGAATTTAGATAGCGTGGTGTTTGGCCTAAAAGTAAGTCAACATCAGCGAGATCGCGTAAGCTACTTTCCTGATTTAAAGCTCAGCACCAACCTTGACGGAGAAATTGTCAACATCGACGCCAGCCGCGAAGAAGAAACCCAAAGCGCTTCTAGCTATACTGCAGGGATTCTATATTACCAGCCTGACTTTGAAGTAGGGCTCGCCCATAAGGCCAAAGTTGAACTCGGAGACATTGAAGAAGCCAGTAAAACAAGTTTGCATACCAGGACCAGCTTATCTTCAAAGTTTGATTTTGGGGCAGTTTTTGATTACTACGATAACCTTGGTCTTGATAATAATGACTTACAAGACTCCTTTGCAATGACTCTGATTGGTGACTACCGTATTGAACAAACCCACGGCTTTGAATTGGGTATGCGCTACCAATCCGAATCTCACAAGGATTCGAGTGTTATGACCAACGATACGGCGCAGAGATATTCATTTTTCCTTGCAAGCCATCACCTTTTGAGGCGCTACATGACTGTTGGCTTGGTGGCTAGCTTTCATCGTGCCTTTGATACGAGCAACAATGTGGCCTATCGTGAACTTGAAGCTGGGGCACGCCTAAACATTAGAATCTAGTCGATTTTCAGCCAGTTTCATTTCGTATTAACATTTCCTACTCACCACTAGGGCTGGTCTTGAAAAACTAATAAAGATGTTCTGAGACCAGCCCTAAAAAAGATTGCAGAACTAAGATTCATTAATAATCGGTATAGCTGAACGTTTTTGCTATACTAAATCATTCCATTTCCCGATATGTCTTAGCCGTTATCTCGTTTTTCTGTTCCTATATAAATAAAGCTGTCGATAATGGAAAAATTCATTTATGGACAATAGTTTTATAAGGTTCCAAAGCAAACGATCGCGATTCCGATTGACACTTATGAATCGTCGCTACCCTATTCGCTTTGCCAGAACGCTCAAGGCTCACCAAGCCCCCCTATTTAACGAGGCATATCTGCTAGCGGGGGGTGTAACGCCCCTAAAGAACCCCGAAGAAGCACAGCTAATAGGAATTTTTCGCAGGGGAAGACTTGTTGCTGGTATTGCTGTACTGCCTAATACGCGTTCTCTTGAACGCCTGCCTCACGAAAAAAGGTCAGCGATCTTGAGCCAACTCCCTTCGAAACCCCGAGAAATCGGTTGCTTCTGGCGATCCCGGCGATTGAGTCGCAATTGTGATCCAGTGTTCGTCCTTGCCTTGGCACTGATAAAGTGCTTCTTTAACTTCCGAATGACTGTGCTTATCGCAGTCTGTCATAACGACAAAGTTAGTAGAATCTACCATGGACTTCATCTACCATTGATATATCAAGAACCATCACAACGCTTTCGGGGTCACTCAACCAAGATTTTCAAGCTTCAAAGGAGGCATGTTCCTGGTATCATTGTGGGCCTGATTTATCGATTGATTAGTGGACCTAGACATTGATGACATCACGAATCCAGCAAGCACGCTATAGACAAGTTTTCTTCGCATTGGCTGGGGCATTGTTATACAGTGTTTGGGCATTTGTGATCAACCGCCAGGAAGCTAGCCCTTGGCTATCAGCAGTGACTGAGTTTCTTCGATCTTTCTTAGTAACACTTAGTGGGAATGTGCTTCGTGAGTTCTTCTTTACGATCTATCGTAGGTGGATAGCAAGTAAGCTAACGAGAATCATTCTTACTGCAGGTACTGTTTATGGACTCACTACCATCACAACGATTACAATACACTACATGATCAATCAGGATACTGCCATCCAAACTGCGTCTCTACCTCTGATCGTTAGTGGTATCTACTCTCTCGCCTACCTTATCTACATCGCTCGATTAGAAAAGATTTGAGAGCTATGCCATCGATTTCACGAAACCAGTGCCTAGTCGATTTGAAGCCTTGGCGTTGTTGATTTTGTCACTCGCTCGTCACCATACCCAACACGTACTGTCTCCTCGCTCGATCCTTGTCGCCTAGCTGAGAAATTAACTTGACTAGGCACTAGTTCGAACGATCTACTGCGAGCGAAATAACAAAAAAGAATAGCCTAACTTGTTCAAACTCACAATCTAGGGAACCAAAGTGCAGAGCTCAAGAGATACCGTTAATCTGAGGTAAATAGCAAATATACCTTGTTTTTTCACTGCGTAGTAGGCTCCGTATTGGCCCAAAAGATCAATAGAAAGTTGCAGATCTCTCCAAGCCCAACCGATAACGAAAGTGATTGAACAACGGTTTGAGGTAGTCCATGCACTTCGTTACTCGCTTCGTCCTCGTGCTGACGACTATGTTGCCAGCTGGTGCCGGACTTGCAGCTATTGACGTTACAAAAACACTTACCGGCGAGTTCTTTGGCGAGGAACTCGAAATTATGGAAGACGGTAGCGGTTCGCTAAGCTTTGAAGACATGGACAACCCAGGTATTCGTAAGCAGTTTCGAGCCTCAGAGAAAAGCATCCCCAATTTTGGCTTCACTTCCACCGCTATCTGGGCTCGTTTTACTCTAAGTAACAATTTGGAAACTAACAAGAAAGTCATTATTGAGTTTCGTTATGCTTCGATTGACCGGGTCGATCTTTACTACCTGAATGAATATGGACAAACTGTCAGCGATAAGGTCGGTGATAAAGTACCTTATAACACGAGAAAAGTGAGCAATCGCTACCCATCGTTTCTTGTCGATGTCCCTCCTGGTCAAACCCAGTACTACATTAGAGTTCGATCGACAGGAACTACTATGATTCCCCTAGTTTTTTGGGATGAAAGCGAATTCAACAAACATGCAGTCAGTGATAGTCATCTTCTAGGTCACCTCTATGGCGTTGTCATGGCAATAGCTCTTTATAACTTATTCCTCTATGTCACTCTCAATTCAAAAGTCTATCTCTTTTACGTCCTCCATCTGGTGTTCTTTCTCTTCCACAACTGGGCTGCTCAGGGTTCAAGCGTTGTCTACTTCATGAATGACTTTCCTAACCATTGGATCTCCAACCAAGGATTTCTTGTTTTCGCTGAAATCTCTACAATTTTTGCAGTGTATTTTGCGATCGAGTTCCTGAATACCAGAGATCGATATCCGAAGATCACTAAATTCTTAACTTTCATTCGCTGGCTCGCGTTTATTAACATTATCAATGTTCAGTTTTTTAGCTTCGAACTAGGCGCTCGGATCGCAAACTTCAATGTTGCTGCAAGCTGTTTCAGTATGCTCTACATGGGTGTGTTCAGCTTGCGTTCAGGCTATCGTCCGGCATACTTCTACACCCTAGCTTGGGCTCTTACTCTTGTAGCCAGTATCATCCTCGCTATGAAATACCAAGGCATCCTACCAGTGAATTGGATTACAAGTTGGGCCCATTCATTCGGTGTTGCTGCTGGAGCCATCCTTATGTCCCTTGCACTTGGTGATCGTTTTAACTATTATCGCAATAAGAAGGAAAAGGAAGTCCGTGACCTTTCAGAGAGGTTGGCTGCAAGTCTTGCCAATGTTGAGGAGCAGGTACGGGAAAAAACACGAGACATCAGGTCTATTATGGAGAATATCCAACAAGGTATCTTCATGATTGGCCGAGACCACAAGATCCTTCCAGATTATTCTCAATTTTTATCCAAAATATTCAATCGTTCTTCTATAAAAGATACCGACGGCCTAGAGCTTCTTTTTGAGAATAGTAATTTAAATCTCGACGAGCAGGATAAAGCTCGAACTGTTATCGGCAACTGCATTGGAGAAGATTCTATTAACTTTGATGCAAACGCTCATAATCTAGTTTCGGAGCTAAGATTCCAATCAGAAGACAGCAAGGAGGATAAAATTCTTGAAGTGGACTGGTCTCCTATTGAAGACGATGACAGTGTGGAAAGGCTTCTCGTAACAGTTCGAGATGTCACCGAAGTCAAGGCACTTGAGCATGTTGCAGAAGAGCAGAAGAAACGATTGAATGCTATCGATCGAATCATGCACATCCGCGAAGACAAATTCAATGGTTTTGTCCGTAACTTTCTTGACATGGAACTTCACTGCCGTGAAATTCTATCCGCAACCAGCGCTGGTGAGAATGATATCAACAAACTCTTTAGATATATGCATACCATCAAAGGTGCAGCTAGAATCCTAGGTTTAAAAGAGATTTCGTCTGAGGCCCATCATATCGAATCGTACTTCGATCGTGTACGCAAGGGAAAAGATTCCTACGATCGAAAAATTATCGACGAGATGCTCGACCAACTGCGCCACACTTTAGATTTCTACCAACACATCAACTATGAAGTACTCGGTAGGAACGATGACAACGTGATCACCAGCGCATCTCAAGAAGAGATTCTATCTGTTATTGAGTCCATGAGCGCTCTAAGCTTAACCCCTGACCTAGAAGCCGGATTGTCAAAGATTAGATCTCTGATAACTAGCCCCCACGGTTCGAGCTTTCATGAATCCTTATCAGATGTTCTCGACTCACTTGATGATATATCGATCAAGTTAGGCAAAGAGAGACCTGAAGTCGTAATTGACGATTACGGATTTACTACTTCACAGAAAGGCGAACAATTTCTTCGAAATATCTTCGTCCACCTATTCCGAAACTCTCTCGATCATGGTATCGAGCCCAATGAAGTGCGGCGGGAAAAGGGAAAAATCGAACGAGGTAAAATCATCGTCAAGCTTGAAGAGGCGGATGATAAGCATTGTCGGATCACATATTTTGACGATGGACAAGGAATCAACGTAACCCGACTTCGTCAGAAGCTTGTGAACGATCACCTACTCGAAGATCCGAACAGCGTTTCCCACGGGGAAGTAATCGAATATATTTTCCATCCAGGTGTGACCACCGCCAAGCAGGTGACTGATATTTCAGGCCGTGGAGTCGGCATGGATGCCATCAAGGGCTTTCTACTAGAAGTCGGTGGTAACATCAAAATTGATTACAACGACTCCATCACCTACTCCAATCAAGACGGGGATGAGTTTGTCACATTTAAGATCATCATCGACCTACCTCTCGGCTTGGTCGCAAAGGGTAGTGGCGACGATACTAAGCAGCTACCAGACTCCGCGTAAGTAGCTCAACAATAAACAATATAGCTAGCAGATTCTCGGAGTTCAGGGATTAACTCCCTGTTTGATTTCTACATAGCAAATTTTTCTTCATAGTTATAGAAAGTTAAACCATATCAGCTCAACTATCTGCCTATTTCTAGCCAAAGGCCACACGAGCTTTGGACGTCGATAGCTAACGGCTTGTGACCATCCAAAACTATTTTCGCAATGATTTCAAAGGAACTCGCTCACCGCCTATTGGGAACAGGCCTTGCAGCGTTAGGCTGTCGACACCTGAGTTTGAGATGGATTTTATGAGCTGTAATATGATGATCCGAATTTTGCCTGCCTTGCTAATATCGATAACGACATCTTGCACACAAAAACCTAAGCTGAGTTTGGATCGAAATGATAAGCCCACTAAAGACGAATTGGACTCCCGAATCGCTATATTTGATGACTTCGCCAAGTTTATGGCGAAGAACTGCAACTCCTGTCATAGCACAGGCTCCATTGCTTCATCATCAGATTTCGAAAAACTCAAGAACCCAGCGGACTGGCTCGCCTCTCGATATATCCAAGCGGGTAGCCCCTCTGAGTCCTCGCTTTACTATAGACTAAACGGTTCTCCTGCTAGCAAGGCAGGACAGCCTCAGGATATGCCCTCACCTACCGACCAACTTGGCAACGAAGACCTAAATACCATTGCTAACTTTATAACTCATATTGAAGAGATTGTTGCTGCCAGCGAGAACAGCTTACAATTCAATGCGGAGCTAAGCCGAATCAATCCACTTCCCTTTAAGACTCTTTTGCATAAGCTAGCATTTTTAGCAGATATTGCACCCGAAAACCTAGACGCACAAGCTGAGTTTGCAGACCTTCTAGCCAATCGTTATCTGCTCGGGGACTATGACTTCTCTCAAGGTATCGTCGAACAAAGTTCCTGGGGCGCTACCCAGCTAGAGATTTGGTTAACATCTCTGGAGTCCTTCTGTAGCAGTCCTAATACTTTACAGAGATACAATAGCAAGCTTGAAGAGTTCGAATTAAGAGCATTCGGCACCACCCAAACTCAATTAACATCATCGATCAAAAGCGACTTGAGCGCCTTACCCCTGACTGATACCGAACGCTTTTCGGCGGGCTGCCTATTGATCTTAGGATCTCTTGAGTTTCGCACCCAAAGCGCCACCCCTGCTGGCGGTATGCAATCGTACCTATCCTTACTTGCTTCCACAGTCATGGAGCGTCCACTGACGGCCGAAGAGCGAAAGATAAGTTCCAGAAAGGGCTTGGAGGTGACTCTGGACCGATGGCTCACATCGAATCAATTTCTCGAAAGTGTTCGGCAATATACCGAAAAGCTCCTTAAAGCCAGTGGCACAAGCGACGATATCGACTTTAGTCTCCCTAGCAATCTTGCCGTAGCCATTGTCAAGGCCCAAAAGCCCTATGAAGAGATTCTCACCTCACAAGATTGCTACAATCGATCAGGCGAGAAGACCTCTTGTGATAGTGGCAGCCCTCAGGAGGCGGGAGTTCTTACCACCAGAGCTTTCCTAAGTGTGAATAAGGGACCATTTAACTTAAGCCGTGCTGGAAACATGCTTGAATCATTTGCCTGCAAGCACTATCCACTTGATGAAGATCTAGAGCCGAAACTAGAGCAAGCAAGCATGATCCCTATATTTGCCAAGACTTTCGGTGAAGGTTTTGGCAACGGCACCAATTGTTATTCCTGTCATTCACAGTTTGGTAAGCACACGCAACTCTTTGTTAAATATGATTCCAACGGTTACTACCAGGGTGATGCCTCTGGCATTCAAGACCCAAGCCCGGAGGTAACCTCAGGCCACAGTCCCAATGGAACTTTTGTATCTCACTTTAAAGACTCAAGCAGAGCGGCATCTGAAAGCTCAGAGTTTTTCGGCCAATCTGTTGAAAATATTTCTGATGCAGCCAAAGTGCTCGTTGCCGATCCGTCTTTCATGACTTGCACCGTCAGCAATGTCCTAGGCTACTACCTTCGATTAAAAGACACCACCAAAGCAAGTATTAGTGATCGCTTGTTAGGATCTATCGCAAAAAAGATTAGAGATAAAAATAAGCAGCCCAGTTTTCAAGATATTCTGAGGGAGGCCCTTACACATCCCGAAGTTATCCAGTCGATCGTTGCCGAAGATTAGGAGTACCCGATGAAAAAGCCCAGTTTTTTTGAAAGCATGCCACCTATCGAACGACGTAGTTTTATAAAGAATATGAGCCTTTTGCTGGGAAGTGCAGCGGTACCATCTGGAGTTCTTAGCGACGCTCTAGGACTCATAGGTGAAACAGCCCAGGCACAATCCGCAGAAAAAGATATTCTATTCCTAGAGGTAAACTTTCGCGATCAGTGGGACTTTGGTCACGCCTTTGTTTCCCCATCAATCGCCCAGTCATATGCTAACTTATCGAAGGATGGTGACGATGGCCTCGCCCTTTTTTCTGCACCTGAAAAGTTTGGCAACCTATACCTTACCGCTGAAAGCATGCCCCTTCGTGAGCATGCAGATTCAGTTGCGGTGCTTGAGACCTGTGAACTAGTAATTGGTGGGATTCATGGTCACGAAGCAAGTAATGCTACGCGATCACCAGGCAGAAGCAGTCAGGGTGGTGCTGGCCGTAAGGATATGGCCACCGTAGACAAGCGACCAGGAGGCCGTGTTGGAGGTAATGAGGTTCACTATAGTTCTAGCCCCACTCCAGCAATTCTTCACAACTACATGAGTAGACAAAAAAACCCTCAGTTAGCCAATGGTGTGATTTTAAGAAGCTCCATCAGATCTAATATTCACACCTACTATCATTTTGAAGCGAATCTGGCTAATGCTCAAATGGATCGTTTCTTCAACAGAGATTCGTTCTTGAAATTCTTTGCGGATCAAAGCATGCCACCTTCGGGAATCTTTGGAACCTACCGCGAAGGCTTGATGGAGATTCTGAAAAAAGTAGACCAAGGTTTCGCAAAGGACCTTCAACTAGCCTCGCAGGAGAGCCAAAATCACTTCAAGGCGATTGATCTGATAGCCGGTAAGCAAGCAACCGATCTTAGGCAACTTCAACTTAGTCCTGATGAGAGATCTTACTGGACCGATGGTATCCCCGGACAACTTCAGTGTGATGAAAATGTTGCCATGAACACCTGCTCGGAAGCATCAGGAACTATGAACCTCGGAGAAATGTTTGGCTATGTGGACAAACTTTTTAAAAGTGGGCAAGTGAAAACAGCCTCGATTGACTTTGACCACAACGACATCCATACAGCCCGGGGAGAGCATGTGCTAAGGACCCAAGGGATTCAATCAGCAGTACCCCTCTCTCGCTTGATAAGCTCATTAAAGGCTGCCGGGCTTTACGATCGAACACTCATCGCAATGTACACCCTCGATGGCAGTCGCTCTCCCAAACGTAATTCATTGGGCTACGATAGTAAAAACGGGGTGATTCTCGCTGGTGGTATGATAAAGGGAGGCTACTATGGAGATATCAAATTTGATAATCAGACTGTCAGCTATCATCGACCAAATGATCAGGGTATCGCAATCAGCAACGGCACGTCTGGCCGCGATCAGCGAGTTCCAGGGGCTGATATCTACCGAACGGTGGCAAAGGCCATGGGCGTCTCGAACCAAGTGATGTCCGGGATTCCAGATGGTGCCGCAGGAAAGACCCTTTCCTACTTACTCAAGTAAACCTGGCTGCTCCTAAGCAGCCCCGTGCCTGCCTTTTGAATTCACAGCCTATCACACAATATTTTTCATACTATTTTCCTATCGATTGATAGATTATTGATATTTCACATTTTTCTCCACACGAGCGATAAGCATTATAGATCGAGAAATTGCTCTCATAGGAGAAAATTATGAAAAAGATGATCTTTGCTAGTGCTATAGCCATGGCCAGCCACCCCATGTTCGCGGAAACACTCACCCGTGAGACCGGGGCCCCCGTAGGCGACAATCAAAATTCAAAAACAGCCGGGGCCACGGGGGGCACCTTACTGGAAGACGCTCACCTCTTGGAGAAACTAGCTCGCTTTGACCGGGAGCGAATTCCTGAAAGGGTTGTCCACCCCCGTGGCGTGGGCGCTCACGGTTACTTTGTATCTTATGATGACTTCTCTGATGTAACCCAAGCTAGTTTACTCGCTAAGAAAAACAAGAAAACAGAGGTGTTCGTCAGATTTTCTTCCGTGATTCATTCTAAAGGATCACCAGAAACACTCCGCGATCCTCGTGGCTTCGCCGTAAAGTTTTATACCGATCAAGGCAATTGGGATCTTGTTGGTAATAACTTACCTGTATTCTTTATCCGCGATGCTATGAAATTCCCGGACATGGTCCACTCATTGAAGTCTGACCCCGTTACCAATCGTCAGGACCCCAACCGCATTTTTGACTTCATGGCACATCACCCAGAAAGCATTCATATGTGGACTCATCTCTTTTCGAATAAAGGTACTCCTAGAACTCTCCGCGGCATGGACGGCAACGGTGTGCATGCTTACAAATTTGTAAACCAAGACGGAATGGTTCAGTACGTGAAGTTTCGCTGGTTATCCCAGCAAGCAGACAAGGGCCTGACTGCTCAAGAAGCTGCTACTATTCAGGCTAAAGACTTCAGCCATCATACCAATGATCTTTATCAGGCGATCCAAAAGAAAAAATTTCCGTCTTGGGAACTGCAAGCTTTGTTGATGGACCCAAAGAACCTCGATAAGTTCGACTTCTATCCCCTCGATGCCACCAAGGATTGGAACTGCGAGATGAAGCTGGTCACATGTAAGACCTTGGGCAAAATGACACTCAATAGAGTGCCAGAAAATTTCTTCCAGTACTCCGAGCAGTCAGCTTTCTCGCCAGCCGTCTTTGTCCCGGGGATTGAACCGTCTGAAGATCGACTTCTTCAGGGACGACTCTTCTCCTATTCAGACACTCAAAGGTATCGCCTTGGTGTCAACTATCAGTACCTTCCCGTCAATCGTGCTAAAACTCCTATCAGAACCTTTAACCAAGACGGTGTTGGAGCTACCCTTGTTGCTAGGGATTTGAGTATCAACTATCAGCCCAATAGCTTCGACGGCAGCCTGAAGCGCGACAGAGGAACACTGGCGGAAAACACTGAGTACCGATATAGCCAGAGTCGGCTAGATGGCAAAACACAACAGAAGATGATCGCCAAGACCCTTAACTTCCGTCAAGCAGGAGAACTCTATCGTTCCTACAGTGACTTTGACAAGAAGCACCTGATCATGAATTTCGCTGGTGATCTCAATCAAATCCGCAATAAAAAGGTAGTCGAACAAATGGTAGCCTATGCCTATGCCGCCGATATTGATTATGGTACCAGACTGGCTAAGGCTACGAAAACTAAGCTTTCAAAAGTCAAAAAGATTGCTGTTCAGATTCAGGACGACCCCAAGAAAACTGCTGCAAGTTTTAATAAAATTCCGGTAAAGCAGGCCGCCCATCGCTAACGCAACAGGCCCCCTTGTTGGGGGCTAGGAGTTCAACCATGAGACGATTATTCGCACCCTGGGTCCTCGCTCTGAATTTGATACTACCTGCGACTGAAGCAAGTAGCCAAACAGAAGACGAAACCCGATTAAAGATCATAGAACTGGTTAACCGCGCTGCGAAAACCAACAATCAAAACCTCCTCGCGGAATATGTGAAGCAAGGCGGGCCCCTTAACGTCCAAGATCAAAAGGGATACACCCCGCTCATTTTTGCTGCCTACTACGGCCACGAGCAGCTCATAACATTTCTTCTCGGGCACGGGGCAGATCCTTGCTTGAAAGATACACGGGGTAACACTGCCCTCATGGGTGCTATATTCAAAGGCAACCTTAAAATAGCCTATCAGCTGATGAAAACCCCTTGCGTTATCGAACAGAGAAACCATGCAGATCAAACGCCACTGATGTTTGCGACTTTGTTTGGCCGCAAAGATATTGCTAAGGCTCTGATCAAGCAGGGCGCAGCAGTCGACGCTCAAGATAACCAAGGCCGAACGGCAAGGAGCTTAGCCGTGGATCAGAACAACAGCGAAATGCTTGAGCTGCTTGAGTCACTTTCTATAACGAATTAGCGCGGCAATCAAATTGCTACGGACAATCCTTACTTGGGAAAGATTCAAGAGGACGTCAGATGAGGCTTCTAATGGAAAAAATACGGCTCAAAATATTATGTATTATTCACCCATTAGGCCTAAGCCATCCGAATTAAGCAGTTCTTACCGATGGAGCTCCTATTAGGAAAACAAGTCTCAGTTGGTAACGAAAGGAGCACTCCCGTGGACACTATCGAAACAGATTATTACACCCTTCAGTATCGCGGCGACATCGAAACTATCGTCCACATCAGTAAAAACCTGCATATCGACGATCACGTGAGTGACTTCAACCAACACCTCCTCTCTCTGGCTCAAAAGTACAGGCCAAGATATATTGTGGCAGACCTAACCCATATTTCAGTGGTAGACAATGAAAAGGCCTTTTCAGTAATCAAGGCTCTATCTCGACTCGTTGCTATCAACTCTCTTCAAGGCACCTTTGTTGTTTCCCCAAGAAGGGACTTTGAGAATATCTTTTTTGAGTTTCTCAAGCGCAAACTAGGCGAAATTGCAGTTCTTCCTGAAATGAATTACTGCCAGGATATTTCTGAAGCAGAGCAGCGAATCATGCTTATGAGCCCCCCAAGAGTTCGAAACGCCTCTTAAGATTGAGAGGCTTATCACAAACTTTCAGCAGAAAGATTATGACGATTTTAAAGTTTGTCCAAGATATCGCGATTTTTTTGCAACCATTGATCGAAGCTTTTAAGTATCTCGAAGTGCTTCGCCGTTGCTAGATGGTAGGTATAGTCCTTGATTCTCCTCATTAAAAGCAGGGCACGCTCGCTATGATATCTCAATAAAACCCAAGTACCTAGATATTCCACTCACTGCAGAGCTGCGAAACTGGTTTTGCCCTGGATCAAAACAGTCATGGTAAGCACTGTTCTAGTTCAAATAAATTTGCTATGGTCCCGCCCCACTAGGATCTATAGAAGGGAACCCCATTGATGTTTAATATCCACTTAAAGTTTCTGATTTGTTTGATGTTTTGTGCTGGAACAAGCTTCGGAGAAAGTCTTTCTTCGTATCGCTCTGCGATCAAGGAGCTGAAAACATTGGCTCAACTACCGGGTGAGGATCCGGTCACACCATTGATCGACTCCTTCGAAACCTACCAGAAAGCCATCCAAAATCTAAAAGATCCCCAAAAAGCTGTTTTTGAGGAATGGCGCATGCAGGAATGGGGCAATCGAATCACGGAGTTCGTCTCCCTTGCAACCCTGCTTTTCAGTTTTCAAAACCCTGACTTTCAAGAGATGAATGCTAGCAAGTTCGATCAAGCAAGCCAATCAGTCGCCCGTTTTCGAAGGACTGTGAACGAGTTCATACGGACCTATCACCCCGGTCTAAGTGTGGGAATCGACGAACTGCCAAGCCATCTGAATGGTCGTGGAATCACCATTGCCGTATTTGACGTCTTCGAACCAGATCTTTTGGCAAAGCAGAGAGGATATTATAGCCAAGGGACCATTGAAGACTTGGTCAGCTTTGGGGACCCAGTGGCTCTCAATCACGGTAACTCGGTCATTGACATCATCCTTTCGATCGCTCCCAAGGCGCGCATTGTACCCATAGCCTCTGATTCATCGAACTACGGGCAAGCCATTCAATGGATTAGCACTCGAGATGATATTACCATCGTCAATATGAGTCGCGCCTTTGCGGAACAAAATGGCAAACTCGATCCACAATTTAGCTTAGCTCTACAGAAAGTACTCGACAGTAAGATCGTTAGCAAATCTCTCGGCAATACAGGTACTGATCTTTTGGGAAACTTGAGCCCTATCAGGGAAGAACTAAATCTGCCCCCACTGGGAAGTCTGTTTAGCTACGATCTTAAATTAATCGATGAGTTTGTTTCATCCCATCAAAAAACTTCTAGCAACTTGCTATTTTCAATCAACCTTGCTCTTTCGAAAGAGCAGACAGCAAGGACTGCGACAGTACCGGGCGACCACACGGGGGTTCAAGATCAATCGTTTGGTATTGCAGCTGATGGCATCTACACTTGGTCCACCAATAACTTTGAAGCTGGCAGCTCGTTCGCGGCTCCTCAATTAACGGGAGTCGTGGCTTTGTTGCTGGATCACCAACTAAGGGCTCATGGAAAATTAAAGCCAAACTTAGTTGCCCAAGCTCTTAAGGCCACGGTACAGGAAGGCCAGCTTGGCCCCGAGCAGACCGGTCGTGGCTTGCTCCATGCTGGAGATGCATGGCGATGGCTTAAGAATCACGATATTGCTAGCTGCACACCGTAGATTGAAGTATATAGCGAGGGGCATTCAAGATGTGCTGCCCCTTGTGAACCAACCATAGATATTCCTCGGTAGGAGGAATGTGATGCTCCTTGTCCTTCACTTGATAGGCCCAAACTTTAAAGCTTGGCCCTTCGGGTGTATCCTGTTTGACTTCCAGCTCTACCCGCTCATAGTGATCGGGGTGACCCTCGATCTCATCGAGGGCAGCAAGGTCTTCAGGACTCAAGGAATAGACAAGTCCCCATACTTCTGCTCCAGCCTTTGGAACGATGTCGGCAACTCCCCCCTGGCGCTTTTCAGAAAAACGACTAAAGCCGATGCTATATTCTGGTAGCACAGCACGACAAACAATTCTTGCAGAGGGGCAGCGACCCTTAATTTGTAGAGGATCTAGATTCGAACCATAGGCAAAAATCAGATTATTCTGGTTTAAGTCAGGGCTACCATACCCCCCTCCTCCCGGTGTCTCAATAGAGACGAGATCGCCTTTTTGTAACGTGATAGAAAAACACCCTGCCATCGCCTGACTCTTGAGATCCACCTCGATGCTGTTTCTCCCCGCGAGTCCATCGTCACCTCCTTGCCTTCCTTTAGGGCAAGTGCTTCGCCTTTGGGATAACACGTTGAATTCCAGGGTTTGCGCTAATTCAAACTGTCGATACATGCCATCCCCACCTGAAAACTTCCCAAGACCGCCACTTCCCCACCGACGAGCGAAGTTGCGAAGCACTACGGGAAATCGTCGCTCCAAAACTTCGGGGTCAGTCAGCACAGAATTGGTCATGTGCACCTGGGTGCATGATGCTCCATGGAAGCCGGCTCCAGCTCCACTTCCCCCTCCCAGAGTCTCGTAATATTGGAAGTGTTCGTTGCCAAAGCTGACGTTATTCATCGTACCTTGGCAGTGAGCTAAGCCGACGAATCCATCCAGCAGCAAGTCACAAAGAGCTTGACTCGTCTCGACATTGCCAGCGACGATGGCACTTGTAGGAGATGGGTCCAGAATCGATCCCTCTGAAATCCTGATGTTGAGGACTCGCATAATACCGTCGTTGAGAGGAATATCCTCCTTTAGAACGCAACGGAGTGAAAATAACACTGCCGCACGAACAACTGCCTGGGGCGTGTTGAAGTTGTGAAGTCCACGATCCGAGCAACTGGATAGATCGATGTCCAACCCTTCTTGAGGCCTTACCTTTAGAGCAACTTTAAGGGAACGACCCTCGTCTAAGTCTATCTGTGCTGTTCTACCATCGAATTTTTGTGTAACATCTAGGATCCGATCTGCTGAGTATGCCAGTAATTTTTCGCTGTATTTTTCAAGATGCTCTAGACCATACTCCTGAAGCAAGCCTTCAAAGATCTGCAAACCACGGCGATTTGCTGCTAATTGAGCCTTCAAGTCCAGTATATTCTGCTCAGGTTTGCGGGCAGGCATAGAGCCCATAGTCAGTAGCTCTAGGATTTTTGATCCGAGAAATTTTCCTTCTCTAACCAGATATTGTGGTTCAATCACGACTCCTTCTTCAGAAAGACTCTTCGATAGAGCAGGCATAGAGCCCGGTGAACTACCACCAACATCCGCATGGTGACCTCTTGAGGCCAGCCAGTTGACAATCTTACCTTGCCAAAACACCGGCGTCATCACAGTAATGTCTGGCAGGTGAGTTCCTCCAAAGAGTGGTGAGTTGCTAATAAAGCTATCCCCTGGTTTAGCATTATGAGCAAATTTCTGAACCACTACCTTAAGACATTCTCCCATAGAGCCCAAATGGACCGGAATATGGGGAGCATTGGCAATGAGTTCCCCTGAGGCGGTAAAGACCGCACAGGAAAAATCCAGTCTTTCGCGAATATTGACAGAGAAACCAGTGAGCCTTAAGACACTTCCCATCTCCTCTGCGAGGGACTGGAACTTCTGATAAAAAATTTCTAATTCCACCGCCTCGGGCCGTTCGATGACATGACGGTTTTGGGCCTGCTGTAGCAGCCATTCTCCGCTTCGTTCTTGCTTACCAGTCCAACCCTCATCTAAAAATAAGCTAGAGTTGGGCAAGGTAATATTGCAAGGCCCGTAAGCTAGTGGCGACGCTGGGAAGTCCTGCTTAAACCAATAAGCCCTCGATTGTGACGACATTTCTACACTGAGGCTTTCCAAGATGATTTTTTCCGCATCAGCCTCAAGACCAAAGATCCTGGTATAATTCTGACTAAAAAATTGACTGGCTTCTTTAGGGTCGTTTGCTGCAACATCAAATATCGTTTCACTCCCTTGAAGCTTCAAGTGGAAAATAAATGATGGCTTTAAATTCTGGCTTATCATCCCGTTGCTGACGTGCTTAGAAAGCTTTCTTGTCAATTGATGAAAGTCTTCATCAGAAAGAGAATGGAGAGGCTGATCAACAAGATCTCGAAGCTGCGATTTCTCATCCGCAAGACTCATACCAAACGCTGATAGAACACTAGATAGGGGATGGATAAAAACTTTTTTAATGCCAAGCCGCTCCGCTACAGGGCAGGCTAGCTGCGCCCCAGCTCCCCCAAAACAACAAAGTACAAAGTCTTGAGGATCATGCCCCTTACGGATGGAAATACTTTTTATGGCCCGTACCATCGTTTCCACTGCAACATCTAAAAAGCCCTTAGCAATATCCTCGGCAGGAAGATTCAATTCCTGACTCAACTGAGAAAACTTTTGAGCAACGATCTGCTCGTCGAGGCTTTGGTCTTGGGAAGGGCCGAAAATTTTCGGAAAGTGTTCAGCTCGAATGCGCTTCAAAAACAAGTTCGCATCCGTAACAGTAAGTGGCCCTCCCTTGCGGTAACAGGCAGGGCCAGGATCGGCTCCCGCTGATTCGGGACCGACTTGAAATCGCTCGCCATCAAATTTTAGAATCGATCCACCGCCAGCCGCCACGGTATGGATGTCGAGCATGGGCACTTGGATTTGATAACCGTGAAACTTCGGTTCGTGATCGTAGGTGTAGTTGCCCGAATAAATAGCAACATCTGTTGAAGTACCTCCCATATCGAAGGTGATAACCTTTTCATACCCGTGAGCTTGGCAACTCTTGATGGAAGCAATGAGTCCTCCTGCCGGGCCTGATAAAAGAGCATGTGGGCCTGTAAGCTGTGAGGACTGACACAATCCCCCGTGGGACTGCATGAAAAAGACTTTTTGGCTTTCGGTCTGTTCGCA
The DNA here is from genome assembly GCF_900177345.1 of Pseudobacteriovorax antillogorgiicola. NCBI lineage: Bacteria > Pseudomonadati > Bdellovibrionota > Oligoflexia > Oligoflexales > Pseudobacteriovoracaceae > Pseudobacteriovorax > Pseudobacteriovorax antillogorgiicola. The sequence continues at coordinate 92,679 of NZ_FWZT01000018.1, read as the reverse complement.
AAGTTTGGCTGTATATTTACGTACTACGGGTGTTAGATATGCATCAAACACGGCTGTTTCCGTGCGTAGAACATACTTATCCAGTTTCGCAAGCTGGTGTCCTAGAGCCACATGCTTAAATCCCATATCTCGGGCTAACTCACCTAGAGCCAGTTCGTGGGCAGGATTCTGCGAAGCGTTCATGAGTGAAATAGCAAGACTCTCGTAACCCATGTCTCGCAAGCGACTCAGTTCGAAACGAGCCAGGTTCATGTTTAAAGCTTGCTCGACACTTCCATCTGACAAAATCCGCTCGGGAACTTCGGTAACAGTATCACATAGAGCCTGGGGCTTATCGATCTGGAGAGCAAACAAGTCAGCCCGATTCTGGCCGCGAATTTCAAGGATATCGCGGAAGCCAAGAGTTGTCACAAGAGCGCATGACTTGCCCTTTCTTTCGAGAAAAGCATTGGTGGCCACCGTAGTCCCTACAGCCAACTCGATCAGTTGAGCACGGCTTTCAAAACTACTGGTCAACCGCGAGATTCCCTCTAGGATCGGGTCTTCGTAGTGGTCAGACTGAGAAAGCAACTTTTGCACTTGAATGTGACCATCGGGATCGATTGCCACTAGATCGGTGAACGTGCCACCGCGGTCTGCAAAAACTCGCCAGCCCTTTGGCCCCGCTTCCCTAACATCCATGACTATCTCCTCCCATATAGACTAGGGAAAATCTAGACTATTGAGGGCGGTTCAATCAATGATTAAGCGAGAATTTTGGGGAACCTGCACCTTGCACGGCTAGTGAGTCTCTCGGGCAGCGTGGTGGTCAAGCCACGGATCATCACCAAATAGTCCCTTCAGTAGATCAGCACGTTCCTCAAGCTTTTTATCATAAACAGCCTGCAAGTCATTAGCTCCAAAGATGACATGGGGTTTGAGTGTGATCATCAAGCTTGTTTCATCCTTACTGACATTGGTATTACGGAATAACCAACCGAGCACAGGAATGTCACCCAGGAGCGGAATCTTTTGGTAACTCTGTTCCTCTCGCTGCTTCCTTAAGCCGCTGATGACGGCTGTTTGGCCATTCTTCACCGTCACCCCAACCGAAGTCTGCCGTTTGATAATATTGGGCAAGGATGTCGAGGGGTCGATAGCTCCTTCATTGGCTTCGATATCAATTTTCATAGTGACGTACCTTCCATCATGACTCACATTTGGAGTCACTTCTAAGCTGAGATCAGCATCTTCTTCTTCAACTTTCTCCACAGCTCCGCCCCCAGGAACCCCAGAATCTTGTGCTGACTTAAAGAACAACTTATTGCCGACCACAATCTTGGCCTCTTCATTCTCTACGGTGAGAATATGGGGTGACGAAAGAATCCTAGTGGTGCCATCTGCCTTGAGCATGGAGATCAAGGCCCCAGGCGTTACGCTACCGATTCCAGGGATATCTATCTCGCTTGAAGACAGGATGCCAAGGGTAAAGTCTTTACCCAAAGCCTGCGCGATCGATTGTTTAGCACTGGTATCTAGACTGGTATTCTCACCCTGGCCTGCTGCTACAATAGGAGCGATCTTTCCCCCTTGCCAGCCGTAGGAAACTAGATTGTCTTCCCCTTCACCAGTGATAATCGAAGTGCCGAACTGCAAGTTATTGCCAACCTTTATATCGAGAATATCCATTTCCAAATAGACTTGCGCACGTTTCTGATCAATCTGTCGGATCAAACGATTGAGCAATCGATATTCTAAACGGGTCCCCTTAATCACTAGGGCGTTTGCACTTTCGTCGGCAGTAATTTTAACGTCTGATGAAAGGGTTGCCACCGAGCTTTCATTTTCAGTTTTAGCTTTTTTGTCTCTGCTTCTGATCCTCCTCCTTCGAAGACGACTCAAACGACTCCTATCGTTGCCCTGGACTAGCGAGCTGAGTGTGGTTGCCAGCTTCTTGGCATCCACATAATCTAAATAACGAACGTGAATTTGGGCTCCACCATCAGGAGAGTCCAGGCGAATATCGAACTTACGAATCAAAGCTTTGATATCGTTTAGAGTCTGGGTAGGTCCAAATACAATCACAGAATTAGTCCGTTCATCTGCCATTACTTTGTGACTTGGTCTGGAGCGGGATCGCCGTCGCTTACCGCTGGATCGAGCTTGTAAAATGTCGTTCACTTGCTTGGCGACTGTTTTCGCATCCGCATGTCGAATCGCGACAAGCGCTACTGTCGGCTGCTTTCTTGACACATCAATAAGTTCAATGATCTGTAAGATCTTTCGTACCTTGTGCCCCGTATCGCTTATAATAAGAGTGTTTGTGGCTTCATGTGCAACCACCGACCGAGACGAAATAATCCGGGACAACGAACGTCTTATCTGCCGAGCGCTGATATACTTCAAAGGGACAATCTGAGTGATCATGTTATCCGTTCGAGGAGCCCAGCTCGTGCCTTGGTAAATCTGTAGATTCTCTTTGTAGGCCTTGCGGCTGGGAATAATCTTGATCACCTTACCCGTTTCAACCGTAGTCAAATTGAGAACTTCAAGTGCCGATAAAAATGCTTGATATGCCTCGACCTTTGTCACCCTCCGGGGAGAGATCATTTGAATTTTTCCTCTGACACCCCGGCCCATGATGACATTCTTGTTTGTCCATAGAGCTACCGTTCGAATGACATCCTTAATATCAGTCGGTTCTGGAAAATCTATACTAACGAGGTCTTTACTAGAGCGACTTTGTGACACAGCAAGGCTACTGAAAATGGAAAGGGTGATAAGCAGTAATTTAAGATATCTCATGGTTGTCCAAAGGGCGTTTAATGCATTTCTAAAAAATTGAATTGACCAATACTTGCAACGACTCCGGAGGATACCAGGATTGAGCTACAAATGCAGCCTTGAGACAGTTAGGGAAAAGTTAACTATATGAGAGAGCCAGGGTCTTCTGGCTCTCTATTTTCATTATTCCTCAGCGTCAGCGTCAGCTTCTTCTTCCTCGTTCGCAGCTTCCGGCTGGAGTGGTAACGTTCTCAGGTAAGCGATAACCTGGTTCGCTTGATCTGCATTCAAAGACCAGCTATGCGCGACGGACAGCTTATAGCCTGTGCACATTCCTTCTTCATCCTGATCGTTGTTGCCATACTCCCCAGTTGTGATTGCACTAGCAAGTTCGGCATCAGAACAAACAGAAACCCAGTTTGGCGAGTGGTCAACCCCGTTGGCAGATTGATGACAACTAGCACAGGCAGTGACTCCATCGACAGCTGTCGTTCCATCATAGATTTGCTCACCGGCATTGGTATCAGCTGCCTGATATTCTTTAGCAATGACTTTTACCGTTGTGCTCAATTCGCCAAGAGTTATTGTAACATCGCTTTCACCAGCGGCCGTGGCCTCAAGGATGGCGCCATATTCACCAAATTCTAAGGCACTCGCCGCCTCGTCCCAGCTAAAAATCCCAGCCGTTCCAAAACTGACTTGAAAGGTTTTACCTTCGGCAAGAGTTTCAAGATCTCTAATCTCAACGATACCTTCAAACAACTCTCGCATCTGGGCTGAGGTGTAGCGACCTTCAGCCGCTTCTATGTCAGCTTCGATCTTACATGAGGAGCTTGTCCACAAAGGTGATTGGAATTCATTGGTGCCATCAAATCCAGTGTAAACAATCTCGCTTGCGAACAAGCCAAGGCTATCTTGACACTCTTTTAGCACCTGATCCTTGAATTCGCTAAAGGCTGGACCATCTGACGAAGGACTTTGACCTCCGGCAACACTATCACCTCCTTGGGCTGGCTCGCTTGGCCCTTGGACCTCAACATCCCCACTCTGACTCGAATCTTTTTGACATGATGATACGGTTATTGAACTTAATAGCAGTGCGCAGCCGTAAACAATCCCTACTTTTTTCATGGTCGTTCTCCTGTTCCCTTAGTTTTTGTATAAACCAACTAAAGCAAGACACATACCGAACTGCGTGTGCACGATATCCTACTGTTTTTAATGAAAATATTCGGCACGAAGAGGGTGGGTAAATTGTTCACTGAGCGCTCTCACCGGAGTTGGCAGGAACGAACCCAAATAAGGTAGCTGATAAGAATGACTCATTCTTTCATAAGTTCAACGCTTTTCTCATGATGTTTCTAAGGCTCAATACTGACACTCGCTTGCTAACAGTTGGGATCTGGTAGATTTTTTTCCATTGCAGGAGGCTTTTAAGCTAGCGAACCAGCAACAGCTGTGTTCACGAGAGCACAAGGTAGGGCTTTAGAACAAAGGGTCCAAGGACCAATAATTTAAAAAGACCCGTCTTATCATTGGTATAGGCTTGGAACACTTTCTGCTTTTAGGATTTGCCCATGTGATGGCAAACAATATTTTCAGGAGATACCGATGAAACCCATTTCTATCATCACTCTAATCGCCTTAGCTGTTTCGTGCACAACCACCCATATCACCCCGGAGCAGAGCACTCCTATCCCCACTCTAGGAGCAAGCTGTGCAGTTAACGAATCACTTGAGATCGATGGCTTTCGCGGCATCGTCTGCACCTTCGAAAACCACGGAACTGAAACCATTCGTTTCAAACTTGCAGGAATCCGCTTTGATGATCCAAGCACCAAACTGGTAAAAAACTCTGAGTCTCAAGACCTGATGAACGCCTGGGCTGAAGCAAAGAAGCAAGACACCCATAACCGTAAGATGGGAGTATTAGCAGCGGTAGGCCTCGGGTTTGTAGCAGTGCTTACAGGGGACGCCAATGTTATGAATGCAGGCTTGGCAACAGTATCCGTAGCAAGTAGCTACGATGCCGCAGCAGATATAAACGACTCCTATGAAGAAAGACAGTATGGCGACGCCCAAGTCTACGCCTTCGGCGAATCAATTCTTGGCAGCTCCATCGCTGTCCCTCGAAACCTTCCCATCCGAAAAGGTTTCTTAGTGGAATCAAGCGAACCATCGATATTCTCGGTGAGTCTATGCTTCAATGATGAAAACAACTGCCAAGAGTTTCCCCTACAGGATAACTATCGCTAGGATCACTTGCCTGAAATCGGAGCAGGTAAACATTTGCCTTCACACTAAGAGAAAATTTCGCAGAGGGAATAATCCAATTTTTTTTCTCTGCGAGTAAGTAGCGAAAACTTTGATAGAAATTTTCGCTACTTTTCTTTCTATCAAGAAAAAAATTAATGTGAGTCCCTTGACTCTTTCGAAAGCAAACTCAGATTAGGAGCGAGAGGGAAACACCCCTCAGGATTTGAAACATCAAGCTTTATAGGAGGTACGTTATGGTTCGCTTAGCATTACGAAACAACGATCTAGGCTCTCCCTGGACCGCCTTCTCCGACTGGACCAGAGAGTTTGATCAAATCTTCGACGACATGAATCGCGCTCTCGCTCCAACAAGAATGCTCCAGGGCAACATGTCCGATCTAGCACCTTGTGACATCCATGAGTCTGAAAATGGCTTCTATTTAAGCATGGATTTGCCAGGAGTTTCGAAAGACAACATCAATGTCGAATCTAACAACGGTTTACTAACGGTTACAGCCGAGCGCAAGCATGAGGCAAGTACCCAAGACTCTAAGGCCCATCGCGTCGAGCGACGCATTGGCAAAATACAACGATCGTTCCGCATCCCGGATGGGGTAAACGGAGAGCAAATTCAGGCAAGTTTCGATAACGGTGTGCTCCACCTGACATTGCCGAAATCTGATCTTGCCAAGCCTAAGAAGATCGAAATCGGTACCGGTAAATCAGGATTTATCCGAAACTTACTGGGAAACAAGGAGGACTCTAAGCAAGACGTGGCGATTAATTCATAAGCGTGGGGAGGGCGACCTCCCCTATCCTAGGTAACCTTGACCTAAAGGAGAAAAACTATGAAACGTCTCGTTGGTTATTTGTGTGCTCTGGCTTTGGGGATACCAGGCAAGAGCTTTGCCACTCAAGAAAGTGTCGTGAGTGATGTCTACTCGGTCACCGACCGACAAAACCGCACGGCTCTCGTTATCACGGGAGAATTCAATTACTGCGATCAACTGAGTGACCCAAGGGTGAGCATCGATCATCAGGGCTCCCAGGTGGAAGTCGATCTACCTGCCTCTTTTGTCGACTGTCTATCAGAACCTTACAGCTTTCCTTACCACTACATCCCGCTTGATCAGATTCTTTTGGGCGAGTACCGCATCCAAGTCAAGCAAGATCAAGACTTGCTGTTCGAGAAGGTCCTCGACTTCACCCGTGGCCTTGATGAAGAAAGCATCCCCAATCCACAGTCTCGCAATCTCGCCATGTAGACGCGAGCCCTCGGCTTTCCTGTTTAGGGCTAGGGACGACTCCTAGCCCTCTCTAACCCCCAAATATATAGCGCGACCGATAAACCTGAAGCGCCCATGACCATGGCCATGACTACAATCTGATATCGAACTGCGATGAGCGGGCTGACTCCAGAAAGAATCTGGCCGGTCATCATTCCTGGCAGAGACACCACGCCCACAGCGAAGAAGGAGTTTAAGGTTGGTATGAGCGCTGTTTCGAAGGCCTGGGATGTAGCATCTGCTGATCCCCGTTCTAGCTCCCGTTCCAGCCTGTCTGCTGCCAAACTAACGGCATTCATGGCATTAGACAAAATCATTCCCGCAAGAGGTATAAAGTGATTTGGCTTGTACCAGGGTTCGGCAGGGAGCACAAAGCCCACAACTAAAAATAGAACTGGCACGCAGCCAAACAAGAGAGATACAGCCATTGCCCTAAAGGCTGATTTGCGTTTTGGCAACGGCCGAGTCGCGATCCATGCTGCCATGCTCAACATGAAAGCAAAGATTAGAAGAGTCCACCAGGGTTGGTTCAGCTCAAAGAGAAAGCTCAGAACGAAACCAATTCCTATCAGCTGCGATAGCATCCTTAGGCAGGCACCAGAAAAATCTAAGTGCTTCAGTTTTAACTTATAGTAAAGGCCCCAAACTGCTAGTAAAGGCAGGCTCATCAACATAAGCCTATCCAATGAAATCTCAGCCACCTGCTCCATGTTTGCCTCTCAAAGTTAGCGAATGCTCACACTTTAAAGCATATGGTGGACCGGCGTCTAGGCTAAGGCAGAAGGCTAATTTGAGGATGGTGGAGTCTGGTTTTCAGGCCTATCAGTGCGGATCTAAAGCCACCATACTTTTCTGCAATCATGGAAATCGAATCATATGTTGTAGTGTTAATTGGAATATTCTGCTCCTGTATACATTGTAACAAGCACTCCAAAGCTTCCCGACGACAGCCTGATGATGCTAAATGACTGATATTCTCATAGTCATAACGATCCAGGGTCGACTCAAAGCCCAGTAAAAGTTCTTCAATTTGTTTCAGATACAAGCGTGGCTCCTCTCTTCTACCTCTTAGTCCATATATACAATCCCGTAGACCAAATTATCAGCCCCAATTTGAAAGGAAATTAACTTCCGGTGAACCTTGAATCGATAGTTCATCCCAAGAGAACTAAGGAGCTTTAGCGAAACCTTTGGAACGCCACCAAGCGCAATTTTATATTTATTTACAATGACTTACAACCCATGTCCCCCTATGTCTCATGGACTTCATTGAGCCGATCATGAGCCATTGGTATCTTTTCACTCGTCAAAGGGGATATGGTGGCTCCTTCCCACTTTGGCATCATGAGGCACAAAACTCGAAACTTTTAGAGAATCGACCAATTTATGATAGAGAGGAAAGATATAGTGGGACACTCAAAGTATTCTTTACAGACAATATCATGGACAAGTGGGGGATAATCCCGGCACAGTCATTCGAACCTGCCGGATAGCTCTCGATGGTTTTAGGACCTCGGTTCTGTCCACCGGATGAAGTCAAAGTTGATCTGGAAAACATCATCGTCGGGGCTCGGCTCAATTTGACTTTTCACCGAGTTAATAAAATCAAAAAACGCTTTTATGAGTAGATCTCGCCCATCCTTATTGAAGGTAGCAATAGCGGAAAAATATCGGTTCTCTTCCGGGGACGTATGAAAAACGCTGGACTGGGTGAGCAGTTTCATTTGATCTCGCCAAACAGGGTAGAACTTATGATCTTGGGAGAGATGAATGTTATTTATAACCGCCTTATAGTGCCCTCCTTGCTTCTCCACGATACCTAGTCTCAACAAATCCTGTAATGAGCGATCTATAGTTTGTGGGGGCAGATTGATATCCTTGTAGAGGAGGGCAATGTTCAATCGGTAACGATCAATGGACAGGCATTGATGAATCAAAAGATTCACTGGATTCAGGTAATAATCCTCAATATTGGACTCAATTTCGCGATCTGCGGAATCGACTTCTATATTTGACTCAGTATTCAAAAAAGGCTTTCGAACTGCCTCAGCCTGCTTTGCTAGGGAATCTTTTCTCTGTTGCAATGCACTCCGTTCGATTTCAACCAGTAGATCCAAATACCTGGATTCGGTCTGGTCTAAATTGAAATAGTGGCAGCAAAGAAAGATTTGATCGGCACTAAAATCGGCCCTGCCGTTCATCACCTTCGACACATAGGATTTTGGAACCCTGATAGTTTCAGCTAAGTTTTGGAAACTAGCTCGATTATCAATTTTCTTCTTTTCTTCAATCAATTGCTTTAGGATCGTCCGGTAATCCCGTTCCACATAGATATTCAAGGCATGTCTCGCATTCGTTTTAGTCAGCTGCCCCCACATTCTATTGATAATGTCCGTGCAAAACTAGTCGTTTCTGTCGAGTTTTTGGATCTCAGGAGTTCTCCGATGGGGTGAAGTGTCAGATTATTAGTCAATTCTAGAAGCTCTAGGCATGGCTTTAAATGAATCAAACAGGCTTGCACATGGGAGATCAGTCATTATTATCTAATAATATCAATACATTAATTATATTTCTCCTAGGATTATTAGGGTTGGGAACTCGGGCCACTTGGAATGGGGCTTGCAGACTCTGAAGCAGAAAGAGTGAGTCACACCGCACATATAGAGAGGTTAGCATGAAGCCCAACTATTTGATTTTGACTATTTCATTTTGTCTGACAATAAGTCTCGGATGCCGCCGTAGCAGCCCAGCTCTTGAGCTAGTACCAGAAACCAGCCAAGCTTCAGAAGCTTCTTCCGATACTCCAGTAGAGGAGCAAACCGATATCGCAGTTCAAGATACCGAGCTTGAAGACACAATCGATGCGCCTCCTGAAACAGATATCGTCATCCAAGAATCTACCCCAGTAAAATATGTTGTCAGTGATAATGCTGTTTGTGGAGAAGGTACCGCACTTCCTTCTCTGAGTGTCCTTCGAGCAGAAATCGCAACTCTTGTTGCCGGTTCCGCTGCCGAGGATGCCTTAGGTGATAATAGTTTCGTTATCGAAGACGGTACCAACAGTGAGTTTTCAGGTTCTTACTTGTACTGGTATGTCTCTGGAGAAGAGATTGGCTTGGCCCGCGCGCGACCACGAACTGATGATCCCGGATATGCGGTGAGCGTTGCTGCTGCTGCAGGTTCAGATATCGTTCCCCAACTCAAAGCGAACTTCCTGTGTTCTAAGAATAACTAACTCTCCGGGCGATGAATATCGAAAGACTTGAAATTCATCGCCTTGGTTAGCTTAGTGCTAATTCAGGTCAATTCGGATCATAAATCGATAGATTCCTATGCTGGTTTGATTGAGGCGTCCCCATTAGTTTCTCCCTTGTCAACACGAACAAAGGAGTCAAGACATGAAGACACATCAAACAGTACTTACAATCGCCAGCCTCATCTCTCTTTCATTAGTAACCGGTGCCTGTGGCTTTGATGCCAATCGCTTTGCCGACAAACTAGTGGAAAGCCAGACCAATACCGACGACGAATCAGAATTGGATCAAGGCTTTGAAGAGCCCTCGACAGATGTTCCTAACGAAGAAGTAGATTTAATTGAAGAACCTGATGATCTCACCACACCATCGGAAGCAGCCGAGCCTGCCGAGCCTGCCCCTATCTTCTTAAGTAGAGACCAGCAAGTTGAAGACATGGCTTGTGAAATTCAAGACAGCAGCGACGAGTGGCAAAGCTGCAGCATGGATCTCAATGAGACGAGTGGTTGGTTGCACCTTGAGGCAGGCGATTACTACATGACCTATGATTCCCTAGAAAATGGATCTATCAGGATGAATTGGGAATGGCAAGGTGCCGAACTATGGATGGAGCTAGACCTAGCAACAGGCCAAGCGACTTGGGGACGAAAAGGTTACACAACTGCCATCGGCTACCTTCGCCCTTACTAAAGGGTTTGGAGCCGCATTCACGGCTCCCCTCCTCTATAATCATCCATAATCATTATATAAAAGTTCGATCAACAGCGATCGAGCTTTAGTGCCATGAGAAACTTGCCGATACCAGTCATCTAGATGACTTGACTTTGGTTTTCACATGAACTTCGCTATTTTGCTAGCCATCATGTTCGTCTCCCCATGCCTGCTCGGGGCTCCAAAGCCTTTTGCCACCGTGGAGAGTATCGAGGGTCAGGCCATGATCCTACGCTACCCCAAAGCTGGTGGTAGCTCCAACTCTATACAAGCCAATCAGTTTCAGGGTTATAGCTGGACCCCTAGCCCTATCCAGATCGGAACACCCATTTACTTTGGGGAAGTTGTTGTCACAGAGGAGAATAGTCGCGTAAAAATCCAAGGTCAGAATCAACTCCTCGCTGATATCGGCCCTAAGACCCGAGTTCAGTTTGTCCCAAGCTTTCAAAAAATGAAGAATCAGCAGGGGATCCATCCCAGGCTCTTACTTCATGAGGGCATAGCTAGAGTCTACGCACAACCTGATTTGGGAGCTTTAGACTGCAGAGTTAGCCGTTTGCTGATAGAAGCTGACGAAGTGGATTACCTCATTCAAAAAACGGGCAAGAAAATCGAAATTTTCAACTTTGGAACAAGCCTGGAAATTCAAGAAGAGTCAGCCTCTGGTGAGCGCCTCTTTCAGGATTCTCTTAGGGCTTTTTTAATCAAGAAATTTAAGCGTCTCATTCGTCTGACGCAGGATCGAGTCAAGCTTCAACCCCAACGAAGTGTCACTCTTGAACTAGGGCAGAAGCTGCTAGTTTTAGATGACTTAGGTGCTAGCGAAATTCAAAGCCTGGAGTTGGTCATGGGAGCCGAACAAGCTGCTAACTATATCGCAAAAGGTCGATCCTTCGAAGCGCAACTTGTCCAAAGTGAAGATTTTGAAAGGCTCACGAGCTACATCCAGGATATCGGCGACATCGAACAAATGGTTGTTGGCCTAGACCTACAGACGGATCAAGACGAGCTGTTAGGGGATGAGATCCAACCGATCCTCGATGAGCTTCCAACAAAGGACCCTACTCCTCCCACAGCAACAAAGACTAGCACTAAGGCACCTATCAACCAAACTTTTAGCTACAGACTGGGAGCCGCAGGCCTCTATGGTCGCTTTACAAATGGAAAATCGCTCTATGGCGGCGGCGGATCCCTTGAACTCGAAGTGCGCCCCTGGGATTTCCTGTACCTATCCCTTAACATGGCAAGGGGAGACTGGATCGCAGACGGAATGAATGACTACTTTGGTTTGAACAAGCCTGACGCGCTCAACTCAGAATACTTTCATCTCGCTTTTGGTGCAGGGCTACGAACCACGCCTTGGGATCGGATCAGTATTGGAGTGGGAGTGGCGCTTATCGATGTTCAGCAACTTATCATCCAGTATGACGATAGTCCCAGTAATGTGAATCGTACCTACTCCTTAATATTCCCTCTTGTGCCCATGCTCGAAGGCAAAATCACGATCAACCTATTCAGTCGCCTAGAGTTTTACATGGGTTACGGAGCTAGCCAAGTTCAATTGAAAGTTCAGGCACGGGACCTGAGCGCAGAGTATTCTCCCGTTCTGAATCTAGCCTTTGCAAGCCTGGGTTTTGCATGGACCAGCCCCTAGATCACGAATTTTTGATTTTAATTGCAACAACTTACAATGAAAGCCAGCGCTTTCACCGTGAAATAGAATCTTACGGCCACGTATTTTCGTAGTAAAGGCAGTTTAAAACTCGTCAGTTCGCGCGTAGTGATTATTACATCCCAAATAAGCGTTAATATTAATTCACTAGTACCGAAACATGAAGCGTCTTAAACATGGGAGGCTTCTTGATGCAATGGGGTTTCAGCTCGCTGCTTGTTCTATTATCGTTGCTATTCGGTTCAACGCAGGTTTTCGCCAAAGACGTTCCCACCGCCAAGCAGGGCGTGATTGATCTTCGTCATTGGGATTTCGAGGCGAACCCTACCGTGGATATTAAAGGTGAATTCGAGTTTTATTGGATGAAGATGTTAGAGCCTCAAGATTTGGCTGCGGAGACACCGACAGGATTTCTTACTATTCCTTCAGTGATGAACTTTGAATTCAACGGAATCGAACTGCACCCAGATAGCTACGCGACATTTCGCGTTAAAGTTCTCCTCCCAGAAAATCACCCTCCCCTGGGCTATTTTTCTCGGGAAGTTCCGGTTGCCTATAAACTTTGGCTAAACGGTGAAGCACTGCTGTCCCAAGGTATACCTGGTAAAAGTGCAGCAACCACCGTGGCAAAAGCCGGATTCCCAAACATTGATATTGAAACAACAAGCTCTGAACTAGAGATGGTCTTTAACCTTTCTGGCTTTCTCAATTCTGATGTTGGATTCTGGAACCCAATTGTAATTGGTAAACGGGATACTCTTGCAGCAGACGAAATCAATCGCGTCGCTCTGGACTCGTTCCTCGCAAGTTGTATGTTTGTCATGGCGCTCTATCATTTTGTGTTGTTCGCTCTTAGACGTCAAAACACTTCAGCTTTAGCTTTAGGTGTGTATCTTTCATTGGTCCTTATGCGTGTCATTTCTACCAATGATGGCTTGCTTATGCATCGCTACTTTGGGGCGGACTATTTTGCCTTAAAATTCGCTGAATACCTAACTTTCTAGCTTTCCGTTCCTTGTATCATGTGGTTCCTCTATACACTCTTTCCACAAGATTTTTCTAAGAAGCTTTTTCAAACAGGCCTAGCTATATCTTCAATTTTCTGGATTATATGCCTCGCAACGCCCTTAAAAATTTATTCGCAAACTGTTGCTCCATTTCAAGTTTTCACTTTATTGTGTATCGTGGTTGGTTTCTATGGGCTTGCAAAGGCAGTATTTCACCGTCGTCCTGGGGCTTTGGTCATGATAGCTGGATGTATCCTGCTAACAGCAACCGTAATCAACGATATCTTACACTCAGCAAGGCTGATTAATACTAGCTACATTATAGGTTTTGGAATCTATGCTCTTGTCTTTAGCCAATCTGTGGTTTTAGCGACTATTTTTTCGAAAGCCTTCCGTGATGTAGAAATAGGCCAGAAAAAAATTAAGAGATTGAATCGGCAGCTTGAAGACCATATTATCAATCTCGATGCTATTGTGGATGAAAAAACTCGTGAGATTCGTTCGATTATGACTCATATTCAGCAAGGGATCTGCCTAGTTGAAGGAGAGCAGGTCAAGGTGAGTTCCGAGTACTCGAAACATATGGAACAGATTGCTGGTAGCCAAGATATTGCAGGACAAAGGTTGGTGGACCTCATATTTCAGGATAGCCAAATTTCCAGCGATCTAAAGAGTCAGATGCATTCAACACTTCATGCAGCAATTGGCGAGGACCCTATCGCTTTTGAAGCCAACGCTCACCTCCTAACCCACGAGTTCAAGCGCCAGATAGGAAGTAGCGTACGCACCTATGAAATCGATTGGAATCCTATTGAAGACGATCAAGGATTGATTGATAAATTTTTGGTTGCTATCAAAGATGTTACAAGCCTTCGGACCCTACAAGAAGAGTCATTACAGAGGCAAAACGAACTGAAGCTCATCAGTGAGATCATCAATGTCCCCATCGCAAAGTTCGACTCCTTTATTATCTCCTGTAGGGAATTTATCACTGAAAACAGAGAAGCAGTGGCTCGGTCGTCTGCAGGCGATCGCGAAGCATTGACCAAGATGTTCCGCAACATGCACACCCTGAAGGGAGCAGCGCGATCATTCTCATTCGATGAACTGGCAGCATTGGCTCATGATACAGAAACCTACTACCAGCAGCTTCGTGATCAGCATGATACCAACTGGAATCAGGACAAGTTGTTCCAAGATCTTGATGCTGTAGAAAAGATGATCGAGATCTATGCTCGCATCAATGCAGAAAAACTTGGCCGCAGTCAAGAAGAGACGGATGCTATCATTATCGACCGCGATATCGTGGAAGAGAATATGGCAAGACTAAGTAGAATGGATCTCGAAAGCTTTCAGGATGGGGATAGAGACCTCATTATCGATTTGAAACAGCTGTTTAATAACTTGGTATATAACCCTCTCAACAAAGTTCTTGAAGAGCAAATCCACAGCCTTGGTAAAATTGCCAGCGACTTGGGAAAAGCGAATCCGATACTTCGTATCGAAGATCCTGGAATTTCTTTCACGAAGCCTGCTCAGGAGCTTATGATCAGAGTTTTTACCCATATGTTCCGTAACTCCCTGGATCACGGTATCGAGCTTCCTGATTTTCGCCAGAATCATGGCAAGGAAGCCCAAGGACAACTCAATATTAAGATGTACCTTGAGCATGGCCAATTAAAGCTGGAATACTGGGATGATGGAGCTGGACTCAACTTGCCACTTATCAAGAAAACAGCCATTCGCAAGGGGCTTATCCAAGGCAATGAAAGCTATGGTGCCCTTGAAATTGGCGAGTTCATATTCCACCCTGGTTTCTCGACCAAACGAGAGGTTTCAGAAATCTCGGGTCGAGGTGTTGGGATGGACGCCATGCGAGGCTTCCTTGAAGATCACAATGCCCAAATTGATCTTTGGATCGATGCTGCTCCGGACTCTAAAGCCCTTGGTTTCGTACCCTGCAAGTTCATTTTAACCTTGCCTGAAACCTATTTTGATATCATCAGCTCCCAAGGCAACGCTACCGCAGCTTAGACCAAGGACCTTTGCCATTATTGAAGCCAAGACAACATGATTCAAAATGGCAAAACCTAAGCCCGCTGCACACAATGAGTAGTCGGTCAAGGCCCGGTTTACGGCTAAAATAACATTTTAAGATCGTTTTTCTACGCTTTGGTTTAGACACCCGCCCTCTTATCTTTACTAGACTCGTCAATCCCGGCTATGAAAGTGCAACGCCCTACGGCAGGTCAAATTAAATAGGCAGTTCTCTGCCAAAACCGAGCAGATACACACTTTCAAGAGGGAGATCAAGATGAGATATTCTATGGGGAGAGGTCTATTCTCCGTGCTTTCTGGCGCGCTGTGGCTTACTACTGCAGCATGGGGCGCCGGTGAATTCGAGTTTAATGGCTACCTTCGAACTGGGACCAACTATAGCGAGGGAATGACCAAGGGGGTTTGCTACCGCGAAAATGTCTCCGCGATCGGCAACCCAGGCCGATTCGGCAATGAGTGCGACAACCTTCTAGAGATTGTTGGCAAAAGCTATTTGTTTGGCAGCCCTAACAACTCCCAGCCATGGGTAACTTTGAACGTTACTGGCCAACTATTCTATGCTGGAGACCGTTCCGAAGAGGCGGTAACTTCCGATGACCCTGGTCGCCTTTCAACAGGCAATGAAACGATCTTTCAGTTCCCCAACACCTACGTCGAAATGGGAAATGTTGTTGGTCGGGGTTCGATTATCTGGGCCGGGCGGCGCTGGTATCGACGCCTGATGTTCTATCAAAGTGATATCTTCACCCTTAATAACAACGGCAATGGCTTTGGCGTCTATGATATCGAAGTAGGCCCCGGTAAGCTGCATCTTGCTGTGATGCGCCGGATCGAGAACCGTGAGGTGGAGGACGAAGCTGGAAATACGAGCGTTCAAGCGGGCCCCAGTTACAACACCTTTGATGCTCGTTACTCGACTCAGATTGGTGCTCTACCGATCGATTTTATTTACCTTCATCAAAGAACTGGAGCCAAGGATGCCTATGGGGATTCCGATGAGTCTTACGAGCGAGCACAAGGCAACCTATTCGCCCTGTTTTCGGAGTACTACGGAGCCTTTTCCAACCGTGCGTACATCGGCTATGGGACCGGCCTTTTTGGTCAAGGGGCGGACTACCACATTGGTGCTGGCCACTTGAGCTACTCTGGCTTTGGCTTGACGCAGACAGAATGGGAAGCCAGAGAAGAAGCAACAAGCTTTCGTGTTATCAATGAAGTTGGCCTTGAACTGATACCAGATGAATTGAACTTCAATATTAGCGCACTCTATTCTGAGGTCACAGATATTGCTCAAGAGCAAACTGATGACGATGGCAATGTAACTGGCTATGAGGCGGTCGATGGCTACAATTACTCCATCGGTTTAAAGCCCCAGTATTTCATCAACAAGCATTGGTCCTTTGTAATCGATCTAGCCCACACCATGCAAGAACGCGATGATTACACCGAGCCACACACTTTGAACAAAGGCACCTTCGGTACAGTGATCCGCCCGCAGATCAAATCTATGCCTGGTGCCGCAGAGTTTCGACTCTATGCAACCCGTGCAAGCTGGGATAAAGATGCTAATTACCCTGGCGACAAGGGATCCGCTCTCTACGGTGAGCGAGGCTCTGGCAATACTTACGGCGTCCAGGTGGACGTTGCCTGGTAAGCTGCTAAGCTGCAGAGAACTGCTATAATCCTGCATAGTTTAGGGTTCTATGGCCACCCCCATAGAGCCCTTTTTAATATCTTTAATATTCCCGAAAACCCAGCTACAACTTGATTTGACATCACCCTCGTCATCTCCACAAAACTAGCTATTGACAGCTCATCGAATATAATATTGATTGTCGTTATCATTTTCATTTAGGATTATCCATCCTACATAATTAACCTTTTTGGAGGAGTTCTCCATGTATAAACGAGTGATCCTATCCCTATTCGCAATGTCTTCGGTTTCCGGCCTTGCCTCTCAGGACCTAACCCTTCCTGGCGAGCGATGGCTAGCCGCAGCAACTGGATACATCTGCGAGGACGCCCGCGACGTGTTAGTTGAAGCCCCTGAGCCATTTGCACAATTTGATGTGAAGTTTGAAACCCTCACCACAGATTACAGCCTGGACAATGCTCTACTTAAGGCGACTTTTATGGAAAACGGTGAGGAGTGTCGCTACAGTGCTCTGTTGTTTGCAGACAACGCTGCTTACACATCTGAAATCGTAGAATCAGTTGCCTATAGCATTAAAGCTGGAACAGATTGCAGCAAGGGTCAGGCGAAACTTGACGAAGCTCTCTCATTCAATGACTACCTCTACTGGGGCCGTCCACACCACCTCACATTCATGGTAGAAACCGAGGACGCTGTTCGTCTCTGCGGTAAAGATGCCACTCACGTTGGAGTAGATTTTGTCTTGAAAGGCCGAATCTAGCAGCCAGCAGGCTAAGGCTGGGCAGTTTTTTTATTCTGCTCCAGCCTAAGTTAAGGCCTCTTAGTCAATACTTCCAATAATATTAGATGATTAAATATAAATCGCCATTCAACATTTCTTGTAACCTTCACGATCTCTCGGACGAACTCCTAAATGTGATCAGTCGATGACCCGACCAATAAGGAGTGATTCATGCTACGAACATATCTATTGCTAACCCTTTTCGCAGGCACTAGCCTAAGCGTATTTGCTAAAAAGCCAGATGACGCTACCTTGCGCAGTAAGCTGAGCCCTCTACAGTATTATGTGACTCAAGAAGATGGCACCGAGAAGCCCTTTAAAAATAAGTACTGGGATAACAAGAAAGACGGTATCTACGTAGACATCGTCTCTGGAGAACCTCTATTCTCTTCGAAAGATAAGTATGCGTCAGGCAGCGGTTGGCCTGCGTTTACAAGGCCACTCATCAAGGATAATGTTGTAGAAAAGGTCGATCGAAGCCTTTTTATGACCCGCACCGAAGTGCGATCGAAAGGCGCTGATTCCCACTTGGGACATGTATTCGATGATGGCCCTGAGCCCACTGGCTTGAGGTATTGCATCAACTCTGCGGCAATGGAATTTATTCCAAAGGAAAAGCTGGTGTCCCGTGGCTACGGTCAGTTTGCGAATCTTTTTGCGGCAAACGATACACCCGCTGCTGCCCCCGCACCGAACATGAAAAAATCTGGTAGCGAGTCTTCCATAAAAACCATAACTGTGGCAGGAGGCTGTTTTTGGTGCACTGAAAAAGACTTTGAAAAGAAAGAGGGGGTTATCAAAGCTGTATCTGGCTATGCTGGCGGAAGTGTCCAGAACCCTAGTTACAAGCAAGTATCTTCTGGGCGCACAGGACACACAGAAGTGGTGCAGGTCACCTATGATTCTTCAAAAGTTAGTACCAGCGATTTGATCCACTACTTCTGGACAACCATCGATCCTACTGTCGACGATCAGCAGTTTTGTGATAAAGGTAGCCAGTACAGAACTGCGATTTTCTACCATGATGACGAGCAAAAACAGATCGCAATGAGCACTAAAGGTAAGGTTGCTAAACATCTAGGAACTAAAATTTATACCGAAATTCGAGCTTTGGATAAGTTTTGGCCAGCTGAGTCCTATCACCAAGACTATTATAAGAAAAATCCAGTTCGTTACAAATACTACCGCTATAGTTGTGGACGTGATCAGCGATTGGAAGAGATTTGGAAGGCCGCATTAAAAAGCTAGTGCCTAGTCAAGTTGAATTCTCGGCTAGGCGACAAGGAGTGAGCTAGGAGACGGTACGTGCTGGGTACGGTGACGAGCGAGTGACAAAGTCAACAACGCCGAGGCTTTCAATCGACTAGGCACTAGGGATCAAATCCTAGATGGCTTTCTGCTACAATAAGGAGGTATAAAATGTTGAACTCAGGAAGATTATGGATTCTACCTCCCGCGGCTCTCTTATGGTTCGCGCGCAGAACGGAGACACAGAAGCATACAACATGCTACTCAAAGATTTACTTCCGATGCTAACTGGGTTTATAGAAAGCCGTGTGGGCTTTCTCGGTATGACCGATGATATTGTTCAAGAAACACTATTGGCCGTTCATAAGGCTCGACACAGCTATGATGGTCAGCAGAGCTTTAATGCGTGGATGTTTGCTATAGCCCGCTACAAGATGGTAGACCATATACGCAAGGCTTCACGACAGACTCAAAAATTCAAGGATGTTGACGATATCGATAAGCTTCCGTCGATTGTTGAACGTGAGGACTCCTATAATGACCAAACAGAGCTCGTGAGAGCTGCTTTAAGCAAACTACCATCAAAGTATCGCGACTGCATCACGCTGACAAAGATCAAGGGCCACACTGTGGAGGAAGCAGCAAAGCAACTAAACTTGAGCATTGCCAATGTAAAAACTCGCTGCAGCCGTGGTTATAAAATGCTTTATACGAAATTGGAGCACCTTCTACATGAATCATAGGGACTCCCAAAAACTTATTGACGATCTGGTAAAAGATCTTTCCCAGGTAAAAAGCATCCCAACGCCAAGGACCATGGTGATGCAGTGGGCTGTATTAATTTATTTTGCTGCAATTGCAATCATGCTGTTAAAAGGCCCATTCCGAGCTGATTGGTATCAAATTAGTCTAAATCACCCACGATTCACCTGGGAGCTTCTATTGGGTCTTTGCCTCCCGGTACTTGGCATCGTGAGCCTCTGCCTCCTAGTCAGGCCAGGCCGCGTCTCTCAGAAGTCTTGGATCTCTTGGGGGCCGCTGATCGGCTTAGGATTACTTACCATTAGCCTAATGTATAGCCTCTACACACCAGCTGCTGAGATATCTATGATCGGTAAGCGGCCGTGGTGCTTCCAAGAAACTATCCTAATAAGCATTCCCTTGTTTCTCGCAGGGCTCCATTTCGTAAGGCGAGGCTATCCGTTGCGACCAGCGCTCACAGGCACCATTCTTGGCTTGAGTTCATCCTTGCCTGTAGCAAGCTTGATGCACATTGCATGCATGTACGACCCTATTCATATCCTTCAATTCCATTTTTCTCCTGTCATAGCGTTTATTATCATCGGCGCCACCGTCCTACGACTCAGTAAATAACTATAATTAATGATAAAATAAGGATTCACTAAGGTTTTTCATGAATCCTACCGTTAAGTTTATTGGCTGCCTGGCCAAATCAGGCAAAGGCTAAATGCCTTGGAAAGGAGGTGATGCTATGACGTCTTTTGACAATAGTAGCATGGAGGTGAGGACTTCTTAAAGCCCACACCTCCATGCTCATCTTCCAACCACTAGAAGGAGAACAAAGCCAAAAACGGGGAGCTTCAGCCTCCCCCTTTTTCTTATCAGCCTCAAACAATCCTCAATTATAATCAATCTACTTTAGGTTCCTGAAAGCGATCATCAAATGTAGCATTTTCAACTGACGCATCGGTAGGCCAAAACAAAAGTATTCCACAAAAGAGAGAATTTAAATTCGTAAATACGCTCTCTTACTCTATTCTTAAGAAATCATCTGAGCACAATACATTTCTTAACTCTCATAGGGAGTGATATGGGTTGGCACAGACCAAGTTCAGGCAGATTTTCATAAGAGGTTCAAATGAATAAAGTACTGGTTTTCAAAAGCCAAGACGACAAGGATCCGAGGGTTCCCCTCCTCCCAGAAGAGGCTCGCAAGCTTTGCCAATTGGGCTGCAAGGTTTGGGTAGCAGCGGGCCTAGGTAGCTCCCTCGGAATCTCAAACGAGGATTATGAAGCAGAAGGCTGTGACATCACTTCTGCCCCAACCGAGGTGCTTGATGAAATCGATATTGTTCTGAGTCTCGGCCCGCCAAGCCCTGATATGGCTGCAGCCTACAAAGCTCACCACGTTCATATCGGCTCTCTCAACGCCTTTCAAAATGGTGATCAGGTGAGGGAGTGGCAAGATCGGGGCTTTACAACGATCGCTCTCGATTTTATCCCAAGGACCACAATCGCTCAAAAAATGGATGTTCTCAGCTCCCAAGCCAATCTCGTAGGTTACAGTGCCGTGATCGTTGCCTGCTACAACCTTAATAAACTCGCCCCTATGATGATGACTCCTTCAGGAACCATCCAGCCAGCGCGTTTCTTCATCCTTGGGGCTGGTGTTGCGGGATTGCAGGCGATCGCCACAGCGAGGCGATTAGGAGCTAGGGTGGACGCCTACGACCCTAGGCCAGATGTAGAAGAGCAGGTGAAATCTCTGGGAGCACGCTTTATTCAGATCAAGCTTGGGGAAACAGGTCAAACAAAAGATGGATACGCCAAGGCCCTAAAGTCTGATCAGATTCGCGAACAACAGATCGCTATGGCAGAATATTGCGCAAGTTCTGATGTCGTTATCACAACCGCCCAAGTCTTTGGGAAGAAGGCCCCAAAGCTGATCACTCGCGAGATGATCGAGCGAATGCCCCATGGTTCTGTAATCGTAGATGGAGCGGTGGAGTCTGGTGGCAATGTAGAGGGCTCAATTGCTGATGGCTTGGTTAAGGTTCATGGCGTGACCATCATTGGTTACCGCAACCTTGCCTGCCGCGTCGCTCATGATGCCAGTCAGATGCACTCGAATAACTTAGTCAACTTCCTGAGTCATTTTTGGGTCCCAGATTCACAAGCGTTTGCATTTAACCCAGCAGACGAAATTATTCAGGCAAGTATGGTGACTCATCAGGGCAATATTGTTAGCCATCGACTTAACCTTCACTGAAATGGAGATCCAAATATGCTTCTTCTATTTGTATTCGCTCTTTCTATCTTTCTAGGTTTCGAACTCATATCAAAAGTCCCTTCACAGCTCCATACCCCGCTAATGTCGGGTTCGAATGCCATATCGGGTATCGCGATTGTTGGCGCTATTTTCGCTGCTGGTCATACGAGTAACCCCGATCTAAAAACCTACCTCGGCTTCTTTGCTGTTCTTGCAGCCACTATCAATGTTGTCGGCGGCTACTTGGTTACCGACCGTATGCTAAAAATGTTCCGTGTTGAAAGGAGGGATTCCCAATGACCATAGCAAGCATCATAGAGTTTATCTATATTTTAGCTGCAATCGCTTTTATTTTCGGCCTTAAGATGCTGAGTAAAGCCGAAACAGCAAGACAAGGAAACTTAGTGTCGAGCATTGGGATGCTAATGGCCGTGGTTGCAACCCTTGTTCATCAAAATGTTCTTTCCTATCAGTGGATCATTGCAGGAGGGGTCATAGGCGCAAGCATCGGTGCTATCGGAGCGTTTCGTGTAAAGATGACTGGAATGCCTGAAATGGTGGCTCTGTTCAATGGCTTTGGTGGTGCTGCGAGTCTTCTGGTTGGCCTGGGAGAGATTCTTAGCCCTGGTAACATAAGCCTCATCGCCATAAGTGCAAGTTATCTCGCGATTCTTATTGGATCTGTAACTTTAACGGGGAGTATCATCGCCTGGGCAAAACTTGCAGAACGCATGAATACGGGCGCCATATTCTTTAAAGGCCAGAAGTATGTGAATGGCTTGGTCGCAACCTTACTCTTAGTGGGGGGAGCGATTGCAGTTGGAGCATTGCCTCATGCAATGGAGATATTTCTCGGGCTCACAGCACTCGCGTTAGTCTTTGGTTTGCTGCTGGTATTGCCGATTGGTGGTGCAGATATGCCGGTTGTTATTGCCCTACTAAATAGTTACTCAGGTATCGCAGCTTCCGCAGCGGGGTTTGCTATTGGCAATAATGTGTTGATTGTTGCCGGTTCATTAGTAGGAGCCAGTGGCCTCATCCTGACGAATATTATGTGTAAGTCCATGAACCGTTCCCTGGCAAGCGTTCTGTTTGCTAGCCTTAGCGATGCTCCAGGCAAGAAGAAGTCTGAATTTCAAGGTGAAGCTCGGCCGATCAATGCTTCCGACGCCTATCTCATGCTAGAGGCAGCTCGATCAGTTCTTTTTGTTCCTGGTTATGGGATGGCAGTAGCACAAGCTCAGCATACAATCAACGAGCTTGCTCAGGCTCTTGAGAGCAATGGTTGCGATGTGAGATTTGCGATCCATCCAGTCGCCGGCCGAATGCCTGGTCATATGAATGTGCTGCTTGCAGAGGCTAGTGTTCCTTACGAGAAGCTCGTTGAGCCTGAAGATGTAAACCCCCTTATGGAGCAAGTGGATGTTACAGTCGTTGTGGGTGCTAACGATGTGGTAAATCCAGCATCGAGAACCGATGAACACTCACCTCTCTTTGGAATGCCTATCATCGACGTGGACCGTGCCAAGTCTTGTCTTGTACTGAAGAGAAGCTTGAAGCCGGGCTTTGCAGGGGTAGATAACCCATTATTTTTTGGTAGCGGGACGCGAATGCTGCTCGGAGATGCGAAGCATAGCCTCGGAGCCTTAGTTTCAGAATTTAAAATGTAAAAACTTACCTATCGAAGCAGGTCCTATGGGCCTGCCCAACTCCACAAACTTATTAACTCATTACAGTTAGCTGATATCACCGGCTATTTTCATTTACTGAGATGATTGTCTATTAAATTCCGAAACGTTTGTAAGCCAAAAGTCGAATTTCGGAGCAATTATCATGGTAAAACATACCGTCGCAACGATTCTTCTCTTCAGTGCAGTCTTGAGCTGTAACGACGAAAAAGGAACCCGCACGGACATTGGCAATACGGATATTGGCACTGCTGTGTCTGCAACAAATGCTCTCGCTCGATCCATTAGTCCAAGCGCTCTTTCGGAAACTGAGCTTTTTAGTTCCGACTCGGCTGATAATAACTGTACTGAATTTTCAGTGACGGTCGCAGACGAAGAAGGAGCCGGTCTCGAAGGTGCTGAAGTTGAATTTTCCGTTACATTTTCGGGTGGTGATGACAGCGGCACGCTCAATCCCGAGCTGGGTACGACCAGTGCCGGAGGCCAGGCAACGACCACCTACTGTTCAGGACTCGATCTTGGCGAGGGCACCATCATTGCCGCGGTGAACGAACTTCGCACTAACTCTGAAACCTTTACAGTAAGTAAGAAAGGCAGCTATTCGTTTGCATTTGTTAGCTCGTCGATCCCAGCTCTTGTCGAAACCGACAATGGCCAGGAGGGCAATGTAGAAGAGTCTATCATTCCCCTCAATCTAATCGATTCTGGGCCACAAGACTGTACGACCTTAGTTTTCGAACTGAGTAAAGACGGAACCGCAATTCCAGGCCGCGAATTGAAGTTCTACACGCAGGATGATCCACCACGAGGCTTGAAGCTAGCCAAGAAGAAAGATGATGGCACCTTTGAAACCAACGAGGAAACCAATAAGAATCGAGCCATTTTCAATGCTACCAGCTCTTCGGAAGGTCGCTTTGCGATACCCTTCTGTTCGGGGGTAACCTTGGGCTCCGCCGTTGTATCTGCTAGCTTCAATGATGAAGACGGGCAAACGGTAACGGCGAGTAGCCCTGTGATCAGTATCCGCGGGGGTGTCACGAACTACGCTAATTTTTCCCTGACCTTTGACACTGAAAATGCCAGAACGTTAAAAGGGTATTTCAATACCAACAGTACTCACACGATTAAGACTGCTGCAAAGGTGGATACCAGAAAAGACGGTGATGCAATCCGAGAGTACCCACTGCAAGTGGTTGCCGAAACTGGTAAGGCGGAGCTTCTGGTAGGCGGTCGTGCCAACGAAGCCACCGGCGAAGCATTCTTCACTATGCGAGCTCTTCATATGGTGGACTACTACGCTTATCGACTCTTTCCGTTCGCAGCCAACCCTGACGCTGCTGCCCGCTGTAGCCCATCTGCCGTTGCCGACAGCCTTGGCAATAACGCGGCTCTATCTTTTTCCTATCGAGATCTTTCAAAAAACTGGAGAACTACCGTTACCTACGCGATCAATGGCCAAGAGCATTATTACGATGAGAATAGCAACGGCATATACGACGGTGGTGGTGATGGTTTTTGGGACAAGAACGAGAACGGTGTGTTCGACAGTGGTATCGATGTCCTGACCTATGATGCGAACAACAATGGTGTGTTTGACTACCTCGGAGAGTGGTTTATCGATCTGCCTACTCCATTTGTCGACGCCGATGAAAATGGTAGTTACGAAGCCAATCGCGATATCTTAATGGGTGACACCTATAATGAACCCAATGGCCTCCGCGACTCTGATACGATTATTTGGAAAAATGAAGTCTACCCAATCTTTATGGGTGTCTCAGACTATTCATTAACCCACGAGAGTATATTCGGTGACCTCTCGGTCATGCCACTTACCAACACCGGTTTACCGGGCTCCACACTATTCGCTGGTTCAATCCTTAATGATGATTTTTTTGGGATCGGAGCAAACGCAGCAACACGTATTGGTAGCGCTACCATTGGCAAATTTCTCTACGCCCACGGCATCTGCGGTAATCTTGTGCCAGGTGGAACAGAGTTCGTCGCAAGCACTGAGTTAATCGGAACTGTGGCCTACGGTGAACGAACACCAATCATCAATTTCACCAGACCAGATATTGACGCCTATCGCGAACCTTCGCGACGCTTCCTAAAAACATATGGTGGAGCTGAAGCCGTAGTGAACTTTAACGCGGTCGATCATCCGAACGAAGAATTCGGTTATCCTATCAGTTTCAATGTCACGGTTCCTGCCTGCAATTCCATCTGTACAGGCGACGTTGTTACCGGATCTGGTGGCGTTGCGTGTGCATCGCAAACTCATCGAATTCGGATTGAATTGACTGAGCCTACTGCAACAGGAGGAAGCGCCCAAGCCCTTTACAATTTTGCATCTGTTGATGAGGTGAATACTTGTCAGTGCGTAACAGGGGCTAGCCTCGTTGGCAATAGCTGTGTTTGTCCCGACGGTTTCAGTTCTAACGGTGTCGCTTGTGTAGCTGATTAGTCTGTGAGCTTGGTTCGGGTCTGCTAGCGCATTAGCTAAAGGAAGTTCCGAATAGCGTCGAAGTTTATTCCAATCGGGATCCGTGATTTATTGATCCTTGGATCGTAATCGTCATTTTTTAAAAATTGGAATTGGCAAAGCCACCCAAGGTGGATCAGAGACGCTTAACTTCGGCATCTGCAGCAAATACCTTCATCTGTCCAACCTATCAACATTATTTATTCAATATTTTCAAATATTTGCATACGGTACTGCATTTGCTAGATGTGCCATGAGATAGGCTAACGCTGCTTCTATTTTTGCTGTCGTGGAGGTTGTTATGAGATATTGGAACTTAGCAATCTTGACTCTATTCACCTCATGCAATCATATAGAGAAGAAAGAACACAAAGTATTCATAAAGCCCAGGGACTCACTAAATATTGCCAATAGTGTTCCAAGCAATATGACAATCAAAGTTTCTCCTGAGCTAAGAGATCTTGAATTTTCTTTTCTAGTAAATGCACCTTCCAAAGGATTCAATTCACAAAAAATAGATGTATTGGTTGATACAGATATCGTAAAAACAAAGTTCAATAAAAAGTCTAATGTCCTTTTGCTTTCGAAAGAGCCTAACTACTCTCCTCAGCCTATAAACTCGACTAAGAAACTGTTCACTTTCGAGCAAGTTCAAGGGGCCATTGGAACTCTTGAAAGCTCGAATAGTCTTGACAAAAAATTTTGTAACGGCTTTTTTATAAATGAAAGAGATTTCATTACAAATAATCACTGTCTAGTGAGTACTAAATCTGCCTGTCCTGAGATCAGAATTTCCGTTCAAAGTAATGGTGAAATTAAGAAGTATAGATGCCTTAGATTGATTCGGACCAGTGAATACCTCGACTATGCAATTATTCGCTCAAATCGACTAAAAAACCCTAAACAGCCGTCACTTCAAGTTGCAACGACTCAATTCGAATACAGATCCTCTGACACCCTTTGGATTGTTACCTTAAGAGACAAAAAAAAGTTGATAAGCGAATGCAAACCCTTTGATAATGGCTTAAGTAGCGCAGCATCGGTGCTTTGCGATTCATCTTCCAATTGCCGATTAACCAGTTTTTTAGACGCTTGTAACGGAAGAGTTGTAATTAGCGGTGATTCCGGTAGCCCCATTTTAGATAGCAAAGGAAGAGTTATAGGCCTTCTTTGGGGAGCAGTTAGCGGGGACAAAGTCAAACTACCAGCCTATGTTCCTTCCCGTCTTATTACCCCCCTTCAATAACCCTCTGCAATATTCTTTTGCCTAGTCAGGCTATATTGCGGCAGTTCACTGGCAGTCTAGGTTACCTTAGCTTACGAGCCTTGAATATTTTTTCGTGTAGGTACCAAGAAGTGCGAGCATAACTTGATGTTTCTAGGGATAGAGACGGTACTTCGAACCCTCTATTTTCAAACTCTAAAGAACTCCCATTTACCATACCTACTTGACAGAGTTACATACTTCATCTCTTACAGAACTAAAGTCTGTGTCATCAGTATTCAACCCATCAACAGATCGACAGAGTAGTTGCACGATTTGATTGAAGTCCCTAGGCACGACCTGGAGTTTCGATTGAGATGCCCACGCTAGATAAGAACGCCCTTCTTCAACAAACTTAACATACTCCCGTGAATTTCCGACCCCTACTTGATCATACCTACCAGACTCTTGATCGACACGGGCATAGCCATTATCCAAGCCCAGATAAATTGAAAGGCCATCACTTGAAAAGCTTATCGATTGCGGGCGTCCTTCAAACCGCTCCGGTACCAAATGGTCGACATAATTCATTTGCTCGTCGAAATTTAAGATTTTACCCTCGAAGTTCACAGAAGATAAGGTTTTCCCAAGGTTAGAAACTTCGAATGAAGTAACGCCCTGTAATTCCTCAATCGGCTTTACTCCTACTTGCTGGGTGAAGGTACTATTCAGTTCATAGTACCTTGCGTGCTGGTCCCAATGGTAGGTTACAACACCGCCGTTGAAAAACTTAGCCTGCCTTCCCTCTAAGAATTCCTTATGGATAGAGCTACTCTTGTTATGAAACCGATCATGGACCAAAAATCTTGTATCGGTATTGACAAGAATGTACTGACCAGAACCATCCGTTTCAATGTTTTGAAACTGATCTTCTACCATGAAAGAACTAAGATCGAATCGATCTATAGGTTCCATATTCTCCAAGTTTATAACAAGTATACACTCATCTGACGATGGTACTATAGCGAATGACCCGGCGTCTGATTCAAAAATATCTATAAGTTTCGCTTGAGAGAAGAAACCACTGCTTTTTACCCTTATTTGTCCAAGATGAATTTTTGAAATTTCTCTCGTTCGAAGGTGCACCTTGTTCAAAGATAAATCACAAAATCCAGGCTTATTGCTACAACTTAAGAATATGATAGATTGTAAGCTTTCAATCAAATTTAAACTTTGAAACGACTCTTTATTGCCATGAAGCTCATAAGCAACTCTGTCTAGTATTGAAAATATTGTGATCCTACCTCTAAAATCAAGAATGATCTGATCATCACTAATACCAATTTTTTGCAAATCTGCTAGACTCGGAAGAGATATCTTTGTGAGTACTTCCTTAGGATTGGTACGATCGTAAATGTAGATCGAGTCTTCAGCCTTAAGAGAGAAGGCAAGATACCTTTTTGATACACCTACTCGGGATACATCGTTCCCATACCTCACTGCAAGTTCACGACCATTATCATCAACAAATAGCGTTTGGTTATCTTTAACAACACTAAATAGGTCTCCCGACCTCAGGTAAACCCTCTTCCGCCTCGATCCTTCCAAGCCAAAGTCATTGAGTAGCTCAAACTTTGAGCTCAACTGGACCAGGTTATCACCCTTATAAGCAAAAAGAGACTTCCCACTTCCTGATACTAAAGATAGCTCATAGTTAGCAAGATCAACTTGCGTAGGATTCGATCCTGAAAGGTTCTGAAGATACCATTGATCTTCCACTAGCTTAATGAGACTCCAGTTATTATCCTTTATAGCAAACAACTTCGTCGCATCAGAATGTAGGTAAACATTATCTTTAGTAAGATCGATAAGTTTAAAACCAGTATTATCTCTCGTAATGACATATCGACATTGGTTAAATACTTGAACTAAAACATCAGAAGCGCTCAAGGGGTACTCAACAAAACTCCCATCCTGTCTAATCATGGTCAATATGTTGGTATCAAGATCGACTCCATAGACTCCTGTTTCACACATCTTATCGAGGGCGGTATCGCTCGTAAAAGAAGTATTACTTCCATCTTCGTGATATAAAAGGTAATCATATTTCATAGAACTGTCAGCTGATCCTAGCATAAGTGAGCCATTTCCCAAAGCTGAAGTAAGAAAAGACTCACCAGAGTCAATAACCTTTTTTGGAACCCTATTTTGTACTCCGCTGTGGAGTGCCCTCCAAACTATAGGCTCGTAGGTTAGCTTTTCAGTAACATCCAACTTTAAGTAGCTTTGAAAGGCCTTTAACGAGGCTAAAACAGAATCCAGGCTTTCATTGCTTCTCTGTGCAAGAACAGCCTCTTCTGATGAAGACTTCAGTTGTTGAATTGCAGAGCGGGAACTAGATTCAACTCTGTAGCTAACTATCTCTGATTGATTACCTGCTTGGTCTAGCCCCTTAATTCTTAGAGTGTAAGAACCACTGATAGGAGTAGGTATTGTTTTTTCGTTAGCAGTGATAAAAGTACAATCATCCCCCTCAAGGAAACAGTATTCAATAGTAACTTCAGAGAGGTCATCTGAAGTCACCTTTATTAGTTCCTTTGGTTCCAATAGTAACGCCCCAGACTGCTCGTCCACTACTATTGAAGGATCTAGGTTTACGGTTGGAACTTGATTGTCCACGAGAAGAGAACACTGCTCCTTTAGAGCAGGAGTACCGATATTATAGATTTTATATACTTCAATTCCTAGGTCGTAGAACCCATCGTGTTCAATTTCAATATCAAAGATTCGATCAATAGGAACTAAATTGACATCTTGCATAGAGACGCTACTACCACGCTTTGTTATATTAACATTTGCGAGCAACGCGGACGGATTTGCAGTATTCAAACCAAACAGGTTAGTCACAGACAAAATTCCAGTTGGCACAATGTCTTTTTTGCAGTTCAAAGTTGGAGTTGAGTCATTGAAGCTTAATAAACTAACCTCATTCCTTGACTCTCCAAAAGCTTGTCCATCGAGCACGATGCCTTCTCTGGCTGATGGTCGCGAAATAATGACATTGGTAGCTCGATCTTCAAATTCGATGCAGCCTTTGGTACCAATTACATTCGCATTCTTGACAACGAGTTCCTCGGAGCTGAGTGGTATCTGGTCCCCACCAAGTATCTTGAGCCTTACAATCCCTTTTGCCGGATTGTTGCTTACTCCACAATTCAATTCATTCGAAGATACTTGATTGCTTAACTTCTTGTTGTTACAAGACATGAAAAAGAGGCAAAAGGCAAGACAGGTAAACGAAACTTGCTTCAAGGTGACTCCTAAGACTAGACAGGCATCAGGAGCCTTTTGATAGGCCATTTCGACTAATTATGCAATAAAAAACAGCCACCGCTCAGGGTAGCTGTTTTTTATTATAATATTTAGCTATTTAACTTAATTCAGGAGCATTCTCCAACACCATCAGGATCGAACTCTGCACACCACCAAGTCCTGACTGCTGCTGCATTGATACCCAAAACACCACCGGGATGATTAGCTCCCCGAGTACCTGCAGTACCGCTACCTAAATCTATTAGATAGTTGCTATCAGGCTTTCCAAAAGTTCCCGCATTCGGGCCCGCAGATCCACCTGAAGGAATAATCAAGTCAGGCCATAGAGAACTATAAATAAATCCACCCTCATGGCAACCACAACCGGCATTGATGCCAAGTGCACCTGAACCCGGGTAGGTCGCAGCCCCACGAGGCCTGTAGCCCATCACTGATAAAGGACTACCACCTAGCTCTTCCTCCTTGCCATCGACAACAGCGTAGAGGTAGACTTGATGCTGGGCATTGTCACGAACAGCGTCGTCTAGCCGGAAGTTAAAAGAATCTTCGAATCCATCGGCGATACCCTCACCAATCATGGTGGCACCATCTTCTGCTTTACCATCGAGGTAAGCACGAACAGTCAGTTTTTCTTCTGGATTATTCACATTCGTCGCTTCACCAAGGATATTAATTCCATCGAAGGAGATATCGAACTTATCGACTTTTCCAAAGCGGCTATTAGCATCTTTAAACTCAATGCCAAACCACTCGATGGCTAGGGCACAGAGGTCCGTGCTTTCATCTTCGCAGATTTGTGCACCAGGGTGATCTGTTTTTCCGAGAAGTGGATTGATAAAATCATTATCGTTGTTAAAGCCACCCTTTTTAAGGAGGCTAAACATTTTACCGTAATCGTAGATTGCTTCATCAGAGGCATCTGGATTACCTAAGACATTTCGAGGAGCATCATGACAGCTCAAGCAGTTTCTCGAAGTTGACCGGAAGGCAGCAACGATCTTACCTTCGAAGTGATCTTCTCCCTCAGGTGTACCATTGATATTTTCGGAACCCTGACTACCACCACTACCAGAACCAGAACCGCTACCACTGCCGGAACCACTTCCGCCAGTTCCAGCTTGACCTGGTGTTCGTTCATATGTTGCCTGCTCGGTACACGCCGCGAGCCCAGCCCCCAGTAAAAAGCACATGAAAATATGAGCTTTCATCCTTTATCCCCCGTTAAAAACGACTCAACTGGGAACGTATCGGCTATCTGGTGGAGATCCTTTAGATATTTATACACCTTTTTAAACCAGGGCAAATCTCAACATAATCCTAGGGTCTTAAGCAGGCCTGATGAGGCGTCGCCAAATACTGTTTTCTTGATCTAAGAAAACAAAAAAAGCAGGCCTTCCTGTGAAAGCCCGCCTAAGATGAGGTCAAGAGTTGGTTTCTAAGAACAAATTATTCGGTTATGTCCATTACTGCGACATCGTCTAAAAGAGTTCCAAATGTATTCGCATCGCCGAAGTCTGAGAAACTGATGGTAGTTTGGAAACTAGTTGCTGTGACAACGATGGATTCAAACAACCAGTCTTGGGTATTTGGTATGTTTTCCTCAGCATAGACTTCTGTATCTCCGAAGTTCACAGCTAGAGCTTGATTGCCCCGATTTCCTGGTCTGGCGCGGAATGCGAAGCTGATCTCATAAGTGCGCCCAGGGATGGTGTTGATAATCTGGGACATAGTAACCGTTGTCTTCTTGGAGCCCCTACCCTTGCAGTCTGAATCTAGTTCTAAGTACTGGTTGCCATCAGCTGCATCGATGCTTCGACCTAACACAAAAGCTTTCTGAATCTCGACGCTAGGGGCGCGGTTGCCGTCACAAGCTTCACTATGGTTCCACTCGATATTCCAAGCAGGAACTTGCTCAGATGTAAAAATATTCCAACTCGATCCACCTAAGTCAGTTGCTTCGAAACTACCGTTTTCAACGTGATTTCCTTCCTGGGCAGCCGGAAGAAGGACACACTGCTTTTTCGCTGCCTTCTGGTAAGTTTTCGTCAGCTTACTATCGATTTTACCAAGACGATTCTCAAGCTTAAGAATACGCTTATCAAGGTTAGCTGAGATACGCTCTATCTTCCGCGCAAGACGTGCTGTCACTCGATCATGACGATTTGTTTCAGCTGGGATCTCTTCAGCTAGGCGACGCTTGATTTCTACGATCTTGAGGTGCTTATCGGTGTTGGCCGCACGATATGAAATCAACGCTTGCTGCTTACAAATTTCCTGGAAACGGTTTGCTTGACGCTGAGCACGACTCTCAAGCTTACTACATCCCTCAAACTCCAAGACTTCCTTCTGACAGTAGCTAAGATCCAGGTCACCTAGGAGAATAGCTGCTTCAAAAACGGCATCCACCTGGCTCCAAGGCTTTACCTTTGGTGCTGGACTTGGCTCTGCCACGGGCTCAGTGTCTTGCTCGTCATCCTGCGCGTCCTCATCAGAACTTGTCTCGGCAACCTCTACTTGGTTGTCATCACCACCCTCGGCATTTTCTCCCCCTGGACTTGTTTCCGGCGGCAGCTCCTCCATGGGTTCGTCAGTCATAAGCTCATCCATGGACTGCTCTTGAGGATTGGCGCGGCCCCCCTGACCCACGTTCAGATCTCCGTCTCCTAGATTCTCTGATACATGAGATTGAGTTTCGATCGATTCTTGCTGATTTCCACCGCCCTGATTACAAGCGGTTAAGATTATTAAGGTAAGCCAAAGGCCAGGGGTCAAACGGTTATTCATTATAGCGTTCCCGATGAATGATTTGATGAATGCCACTATTTGCCATCAAGGAAAGCTTTTGTTTTAAACTGTCATGAGAGGTGCAATAAACTTAACGGCTGATGCCATCCAATCCTTCAAAGAAACTCTATCTCTTATAGATTTTAGCTATTTAGATCAAAAAATACCTCTCCACCCAAAGAACCCTTGTGCCCGCTCTTTCCCATGGTGCCTCCCTTTTACAAATTCTTTCAATATTGAAAATAATCAATATAAAAAAAAGTTGATATTTATTTGACAAAGGACCGATAAGCTTCTAGCCTTTCAGATGGAGGCCCATATGACGGTGGTTACAGAAGAAAACCAGATACCTAGCGCTTTAACGTGCGATCAACTAGCTCATGTTCTGAAGTCTGCAGGGGATACTCTGCGTCTCGATATCTTGAGAGTTCTCCGGCGCTCGTCCTTTGGGGTGCAGGAGCTAGCTAGTATATTTGACGTTCCGCAACCGGGGATGAGCCATCATCTTAAGGTGCTGTCCAAGGCCAGCTTGATCACATCTCGTCGCGAGGGCAATTCACTCTTCTATAGACGGCCCTTGATTCGAAGCACCAATCCAATGAAGGACCTGCTGCTATCACTGTTCGATACAGTGGACCAGATTGAGGTTAGCCCGGAGATCGCAGCCCGCGTGGCGCAGGTGCACCGGGATCGCAGTGAGCAATCTCGGGAGTTTTTCAACCGCAACGCATCAAGTTTCGCCGAACAACAGGGTAAGATTGTTAGTTTCGATCAGTACGGTTCATTAGTCAAAGACTTGATTCAGCAAATGCAGGGACAGGCCCGTGGACTCGCTTTAGAGCTTGGACCAGGGGACGGTGAGTTGCTGAGCTATCTTGCCGAAACCTTCGAAGAAGTCATCGCCATCGACAACTCTCAAGATATGCTTCACCGGACTGAGCAGGCAATGGCTCGTAAGGGTATCGACAAAGTTTCCTTCCTACACGAAGAGATTGAAACCATCGTCGAGCGTGAGATTCAAGTTGATCTTCTAGCCCTAAATATGGTGCTGCATCACATGTCTGCCCCTCAGCAGATATTCTCACTTTTTAAAAGAGCCCTAAAACCCGGCGGAGTCTTGCTGATTGCCGAGCTTTGTCATCACAACCAAGAATGGGTGAAAGAATCTTGTGGCGATTTATGGCTAGGATTTCACCCTAAGGATCTCGATGAGTGGGGTGAGGCCTGCGGCTTAGAGCTTGGTCAAAGCCTCTATATAGGTATGAAGAATGGCTTTCAAGTGCAACTTAAAGCTTTTTTCAATATTGAACATCACAGGACAGGATCGTATATATCCTGATCCAAACATTACATTAAGGAGTTAGCGCATGAGTCAAGATTACAAAGTCGCCGATATTTCCTTTGCGGATTTCGGACGCAAGGAAATTGCTCTAGCAGAGAAAGAAATGCCAGCATTGATGGCTCTTCGCGAGAAATACCGCACTGAAAAGCCTCTTGCTAACGCCCGGATCATCGGCTGTATTCACATGACTGTTCAAACTGCTGTTTTGATTGAAACTCTTGTTGAGTTGGGCGCTGAAGTTCGCTGGTCATCCTGCAACATCTTCTCTACCCAAGACCACGCTGCTGCCGCTATGGCTGCTGCTGGAATCCCTGTCTATGCTTGGAAAGGACAGACTGAGCAGGAAGGTGAATGGTGTATCGAGCAAACCATCCTTAAAGACGGTAAGCCTTGGGACTGCAATATGATTCTTGACGATGGTGGCGACTTAACTGCCATGGTCCATGAAAAGTATCCTGAGATGCTTGAGAAAATCCACGGCATCACAGAAGAAACAACCACTGGCGTTCACCGTCTGCAAGAAATGCTTAAAGAGGGAACTCTCAAGGTTCCCGCAATCAACGTCAACGACTCAATCACAAAATCTAAGAACGATAACAAGTACGGGTGCCGTCACTCGCTCAATGATGCGATCAAGCGTGGTACAGACATGCTACTGTCTGGTAAGAAGGCTCTCGTCGTAGGCTATGGTGATGTGGGTAAGGGTTCGGCCCAGTCCCTTCGTCAGGAAGGCATGATCGTAAAGGTTTCTGAAATCGATCCAATCTGCGCCATGCAAGCTTGCATGGATGGTTTCGAGGTTGTTTCACCGTACAAAGATGGGAACAACACTGGTAAGCTTGACGGTATGAACAAAGACCTTCTTGGCAACACCGATTTGATTGTTACAACAACTGGTAACATCAATGTGTGTGATAAAAACATGCTGCAACTTCTCAAAAACGGCGCTGTCGTATGTAATATCGGTCACTTCGACAATGAAATCGATACCAAGTTCATGAGGGACAACTACGAGTGGGAAGAGGTTAAGCCTCAGGTACACAAAATCTACCGCAACGTTCAAGAAAATGACTACCTCATCCTTCTATCTGAAGGTCGACTAGTCAACCTTGGCAATGCCACAGGCCACCCTAGCCGTATCATGGATGGCTCATTTGCCAACCAAGTTTTGGCGCAGATGTACATGTTTGAGAGAGCGTGGAATAACCAAGATCCTGCCAGTCGTGATCCTCTTTACGTCAAAGTGCTTCCTAAGAAACTTGACGAGGAAGTTGCAGCGGACATGGTTCGTGGATTTGGTGGTGTTATCACACGGATGACTCCAGACCAAGCGAAGTACATCAATGTCGAAGTCGACGGTCCTTACAAAACTGACGATTACAAGTACTAGGCTTTTTTGAGGGGCACGCCCCTCATTTTCACCCCTGAGATCCCCACCAATTTCCCGCTCCGCCCAAGAATCTCTCCCCATCCTGGTTTGAATGGTTGAAGCTGTTTTTTTCTGATAGTCTTCCCGTAATTCATCGCTGGTGCGTGATTTAACTGAGGCTTAGCCACTTTTGCTAGTGCCCTGAACTCTCATGCACCGGCTGTTGGAGCTGCTCACGGGCCACCCGTGTCAGCTATGGGGTGCAATCAATTGAATGAGGAAGACATGACCAAGACGTACCCAAAGATGCTTGAGCCATTGGACTTGGGCTTTACGACCCTTCGCAACCGCGTATTGATGGGCTCTATGCACACTGGTTTGGAAGAAGCCAAAGACGGCTTTCGAAAAATGGCTGCTTATTACGGAGGCCGTGCTGCAGGAGGCGTTGGCCTCATTGTTACCGGTGGTATTGCGCCGGATGTCTTCGGCAAAGTTCAGCCATTCGCAGCTAAGCTTACCAATAAAAAGGAAGTCGGGGACCATCAGATCATAACCTCGGCGGTTCACGAAAATGGCGGCAAGATATGCATGCAGATTTTACATGCTGGTCGCTATGCTTATTCACCTCTACAGGTAGCGCCAAGTCGGATCAAAGCTCCGATCAATCGATTCACTCCACTGCCACTGCCCAACTTAGGAGTACAACTCACCATCCGCAACTACGTGCGCTGTGCTAAGCTCGCTCAAGAGGCCAACTACGATGGCGTCGAAGTCATGGGGTCTGAGGGATACTTGATCAACCAGTTTATCACGACTCATACCAATAAAAGACAAGACAAATGGGGCGGCTCCTATCAACAACGAATCCAATTTCCCGTGGAAATTGTCAAGGGTATCCGTGAAGCTGTAGGCCCAAACTTTATCATCATCTACCGCCTCTCCATGCTCGACCTAGTAGAAAAAGGTAGTACTTGGGAAGAGATTGTAGAACTCGCTAAAGCTATTGAGCAAGCTGGCGCAACGATTATCAATACCGGGATTGGTTGGCACGAGGCCCGCATTCCCACAATCGCCACCATGGTGCCACGAGCTGCGTTTACCTTTGTCACGGAGAAACTCAAGGGATCTGTTTCGATTCCACTGTGCACCACCAACCGTATCAATACTCCCGAAGTTGCAGAGAAAGTGCTGAGCGAAGGCCATGCGGATATGATATCTATGGCTAGGCCATTGCTTGCAGATGCCGACTTTGTAAAAAAGGCCGAAGAAGGTCGTGCCGACGAGATCAACACCTGCATAGGCTGCAATCAAGCTTGCCTAGATCACGCATTCGCTGGCAAAAGAGCTACCTGCCTTGTGAATCCTCGGGCCTGCTATGAAACTGAGATACGATATGACAAAGCCAAGACAGCGAAGAAGGTTGCAGTGATTGGTGCGGGGCCTGCTGGCCTAGCCGCTGCTACGGTAGCGGCAGAGCGGGGACACCAAGTGGATCTTTACGAGGCCGAAGGGGAAATCGGCGGTCAGTTCAACCTTGCAAAGAAAATTCCTGGCAAAGAGGAATTCTACGAAACTCTGCGTTACTTCACCAAGATGATCAATAAGTACGGGGTCAGCCTGCATTTGAATCATCGTGTCACCGCCGAAGAAATGGTCGCAGGTAAGTATGATGAAGTGATCATGGCTACCGGCGTAAAGCCCCGCTTGCCACAGTTCCCTGGTGTTGACCATGAGAAAGTTATTTCCTACCAAGACCTCTTGCGCAACGAACGCCAGCTTGGCAAGTCAGTTGCCGTTATTGGTGCTGGAGGGATTGGCTTCGACGTTGCTGAGTATCTGACAACGGACTTGGAGCATTCCCCCTCCTTAGACATCAACCTCTTTTTAAAGGAATGGGGTATCGATAAAAACCTCAATGCGAGGGGTGGAATCCAGGGAGTCAAGCCTGAGCCTCCTGAAGCCATTCGTGATGTTTATCTCTGTCAGAGAAAAACTACGAAACACGGCCAAGGGCTTGGCAAGACGACAGGCTGGATTCACCGTTCCACCTTGAAACATAAAAAAGTTCACATGCTCGGAGGGGTGAGCTACCGCAAGGTGGATGATGAAGGCTTGCATATCACCCAGGAAGACGGTGATCATGTACTAAAAGTCGATCACGTGGTTTTATGTTCTGGCCAGCTATCCGTCCGCGACTTGGAAGAATCCATGAAAAAGGCAAACTTAAGCGTACACGTTATTGGTGGGGCGGATGTCGCAGCCGAGATAGATGCCAAGCGAGCTATTCGTCAGGGGACAATCGTCGCTGGCTCCATTTAGTAAGGTATTCAGTCACTCGATTGTTGCTGGCGGTTCCACATACGAAAGTATTCTCCTTGGGCCGCTAGCAACTCGTCGTGGGTTCCCTTTTCAACGATCTCTCCCTGCGATAAGACCAGAATTCGGTCGGCGTTGACAATGGTCGACAGACGATGAGCGATCACTAAGGTGCTTCGCCCCCTCGTGATCGCATCCAATGAGCCCTGAATCTCCCTTTCAGTCTTGGTATCCAATGCCGATGTCGCTTCATCAAAGAGGAGAATCTTAGGGTCTTTTAGAATAGCCCGTGCAATTGCAACTCTCTGCTTTTCGCCACCGGATAGTTTGAGCCCTCGCTCACCAACTTTGGTTTCATAAGTATCTTTCAAACTCTCCACGAATGTCCCAATCTTAGCTGAAGCTGCCGCCTTAGGAATATCCGTTTCAGGTTTTGCAGGATTACCGTAATGGATATTGTAGCCTATGGTATCGTTAAACAATACGGTATCTTGAGGCACGATTCCGATAGCCTTACGCAATGACTCTTGAGTCACAGTTCGAATATCTTGACCATCAATCAGTACAGCTCCCTCGCATACATCATAAAACCTCATCAAAAGCCGAGAAATCGTCGATTTTCCAGCTCCCGAGGGCCCTACAAGAGCAACTGTCTCACCTGGATAGATGGTAAAACTTACGCCTTTTAATATCGGTCGATGGCTATGATAGTGGAATGACACCTGACGAAACTCAATCGCACCACTATTAACAGCGAGCTCCGGGGCGTCATCTTCATCCTTTATGCTTGGCTCAATTTCAATCAGTTCAAACATCTTATCCATATCGATCAAACTCTGTTTGATCTCACGGTAGACAAACCCTAAGAAATTAAGTGGAATAAACAGCTGAAGCATGTAGGTGTTGATCATCACAAAGTCACCAATGGTTAGGGTCTTATCCATAACCCCCATGGCTGCTAGATATAGAATTGTGATCGTTCCCAAGCCAATCACAAGCTGTTGACCCACGTTTAGAAGAAGCAGCGAGCCTTGGCTCTTCAATGCTGCATCTTCGAATCCTTCTAAGGCTTTATCATAGCGCTGGAATTCAAAGCGCTCATTACCAAAGTACTTTACGGTCTCAAAGTTTAAGAGGCTATCGATCGCCTTGCTATTGGCTAAGGTATCTTTTTGATTCATATCCCTTCGATATTTCAAACGCCATTCCGTTACTTGAACTGTCATCAGGATGTAGATGCTTACTGTGATACCTACGACCATCGCAAATCGAAAGTCGAAGAAGTAGGTGAGAAGCCCAGCAACCATTGCCAATTCAAGAATAGTGGGGCCAATGTTGAACACCAGAAACGAGAGTACAAACCGGATGGCTCGGGTGCCTCGCTCAATCACTCGTGAGATGCCTCCAGTTTGCCGCTCTAAGTGAAACTGAAGCGGCAGATGGTGGAGGTGCTCAAATGTTTTTAAAGAAGCAAGGCGTCTGGTCCGCTGAGAGACTTTCATAAACAAAAAATCTCGCAATTCTCCAAAAAAAGACTGCGCTATTTTTGCTGCACCATAGGCAAATATCAGCCCTAGCGGCAGTGCTACCAATAAATCATCGATGGTAAAGCGATCAATCAGATGTTTGTAGATCACAGGTGTATAAACGCTCAGAACTTTGGTGAGAAGCAAGCAGCTCAGAGAGGCAATCACCCTCCCCTTAAAGCCTTCGTTGCCCTTAGGCCATATGTAGTTCCACAGAGTTTTTAAGGTTCGGATATGATCTCGTTCCACCTGTTCATCTTGGGGATCGTAGTGAGTCGTCGCGCGCACTGCAGTTGCCTCTTAGATAGTAGTCTTTCCGCTAATATACATTATCAACCGATTTCAGTTGCAGAAAGCTAAGAGTCTTGAAATGAATTCATGAGTTTTATGGTCTTGGAAAAATCATCCTCATGGACATAAACTTTTACTCCAGACTGGTAAGACAGAGCCGGCAAAAGACCCGCCTCATCGTCTGATATAATCATGGCTTCAACACCTGACCCATTAAGAAATGCAACAAACTGCTCTGCTTCAAATCGCGATCCGAAGGTATGTACTAAACGCATTCAATCTCCACTAGAATAGGAAACGGGCCAAAAGGCCTAGCC
The DNA here is from genome assembly GCF_900177345.1 of Pseudobacteriovorax antillogorgiicola. NCBI lineage: Bacteria > Pseudomonadati > Bdellovibrionota > Oligoflexia > Oligoflexales > Pseudobacteriovoracaceae > Pseudobacteriovorax > Pseudobacteriovorax antillogorgiicola. The sequence goes on along the minus strand of NZ_FWZT01000018.1, from coordinate 52,327 downwards.
TTCAGCCTCACAGGACATTTTCGCATCTTTACACCAGAATTCGCTAGCCTCTTTCTCGCACTTGCGGTGCACTTTGCCTTGGGCTCCTAGACGGCTGCTATCTTTGGCCATGAAGGTACCATGCATGCTAGTTTTAATCACGCATACATAGCGACTGCCACGATCTTGATCCTGCTGACTTACCTGGAGCTGGTAGACCGTTTCCTGAAGCTGTTGAACGGCTTGCTCTAAGGTCCTAACCCGCTGCCTCAGTCTGCGGTTGGCATAATGGTGGGCCTTGTAGTCGTAACCGACTCGCCTCATATAACGGTCAAAGTCTCTTTGATCAAACTCTTCCCACTCTCCCACTTCGACACGGATAACCTGGTGTTCAGGAACGTGGCGAATCACCTTAACGCTTCCAGCAAAGGCGGGTACTGACAAACCAAACAGGGCTAACACACTTAATAGCTTCATAAGTCCTCCAAAAAATCTCTATATCACCTTGTGATGACGAACCACAGGATGCACAGGTCGGACCATTTATTTCAAAAAAAATTTCAGTAAGTTAGTCTTTTTACCGACATTCACATGTGGTTTAAAGGTAACGACTGACTGAGACTTAAATGTTACGGTATTCCATGAATTAGCCAAATTAGCTGACTAACGATGGTAAATCATGTAAGAGGACCTCTCAGCCACTCTTGGCTCTTCCCTACACAAAGGAGCTAATATTGATGCCGGACTATCAGAAGGGTCTCGCCTTTGCGTTTATCTCTGCCATTCTAGCTGCGGGATTCATGATCCCATGGAAACTTGCTGCAGGCCTAGGCTCCACGGCAGATATGGTCCTCATCCTTGTCACTAGTGCCGCACTTATCAACACCTTAACCTTGGGCTTTCAACAAGGTTGGCGTGGTATTATCGCCCCGCCAAGTAAACTGGAGCTCATCCTAAGCCTGGTCTTTGCCATATTCACAGTTGCCGGTAATCAAGCCAGTGCCGAAGCGATCAACTACCTTTCCCCGGCTGTCGTCACCACCATCATGCGAGTCGAAGTGATCTTTATAGCTCTGCTGGCATGGCTTTTAATTAAAGAAATGATGAACATCCGCTTCTGGATTGCGATTGGTGTGGTGAGCCTTGGCTTCTACATTATGCAGCCACCGCTGGATATCTCAGGTGAGTGGCAACAAGGGGCCCTGTACGCAGCCTCGGCATCGTTTATATTCGCCGTCATGGCCGTGATTACCAGAAAGTATATTCATAGAATCGACCCTACCCGAGTCAATTCTCTGAGGCTTTGGTTTTCGGTACTTTTATGGATGCCTATCTATCGAGATATACCTCAGTTCGAAAGCTGGACAAGTGAGTTCGTCCTGCTGGTAAGTTTTGCGGCGCTGCTCGGCCCAGGTATGGGTCGACTTCTTGTCATGTATTCGGCGAAGTATGTTGAAGCTCGCACCGCAGCCATGGTCATCAGTAGTTCACCTGCACTGGCACTGGTCCTCGGAATCGTTTTCTTAGATGATTACCCAGGGGTGTATGAGATCCTAGGCGGCCTCATGATGATGTCTGGAATCGCCTTATCGCTCACAGCTCGAAAGAAGCCCGCATCCACTATTGCGGATTCCAGCGAAATAGCCATGAGCCCACAAGCAAGCCGATAATGCTGACAGCTGTGAAGATCGTTAAGGAGCTACCTAGATCAAAAAGCGATGCCCCTTCAAACAGAATCCGGCGCATGCCATCGGTCATGTGCCACAGGGGAGTCAAGTGAGCGAGATCGATGACCCACTGGTCGGAGCCTTCCAAAGAAAACCAGATTTCAGAGACAAACATGATGGGGTATGTAATCAGATTTAGAATGCCGTTGGCAAGCTCCTCACTTGTAATTCGAGCTGCCACCACGAGGCCTATAGCTGCATGACAGAAACACCCACCGGTGTAAATCACCAGAAGATCAAATAGGCTACCCTCGATGGGAAACGGATGGATGAGATATGCACCAACAAACACTACGGCACCAGTAAATATCAAAACCAAAAGTCGTGACACCATCTGAGCCAAAAGATATTCAAAGGGAGTCACCGGAGAGGCCTTGAAACGCTTTAAAACCCCAGTCTTACGATGCCGGACGATAACCCAGCCCACACCCCATAGCGCCATCCATAAGATATTGAGCGATAGCAGACCAGGAAATAGCCAGTCTGCATAACGAATTTCAATCCCTTCAATCGTTTCCTCTTGAATCGAAACGGTCGGCTCTGAAATAGCTCCCTTCAAAACAGCATAGGCTGTTTTCGATTGAGGAGACGAATCATTGAGCCATACACGATAGCCACTATCAGATGATTGTACCAATAGATCAACCTTGTGATACTTTAATTTGGCAAGCCCTTCTTCTATGTTCCCGACGCCAATATCCTTTAATAGAGGCGATACCGCTGATTGGCTAGGCTCCACCCAAGCCACCTTAAAGATTTCATTGCCATCCATCTCAAATATGTAATTGAATCCAACAAGCATTAAAAAAGGGAACAAAAATACCCAACCTAATGCCCCTAGATCTCGATAGAACTCTCGGTTGCGAGCTTGAAACACGGTCCAAAAGCGTTGAAAGCTAAATGTCACTGACGCAGCTCCTTCCCTGTCAACTGTAGGAATAAGTCGTCAAGATTACTCTGACGAATATTAATCCCCGTAAGATCCATATTGAGAGTTCCTAAATGACTCAAGATATCGTTGAGGTCCTGAGTATGAATTTCTACACCAAGGTGCACCTGATAGACTTGCCCAAATTTCGCGCGATTCAGCCAAATGTGGTTCGCAACATCACTTTCTGGTAAAAATACAATAGTGTTCTTACAATGCTCGTGAAGCAGCTTTCGAGGGCTTCCCCGGGCCATGATTTGGCCATGATCCATGATAGCAATATCATCACACAGCTGCTCCGCTTCATCCATATAGTGCGTTGTTAGAATAAGGGTTTTACCCTTGGCTTTGATTTCGCGAACGATATTCCAAACGTGACGGCGAGCTTGAGGATCAAGACCCGTGGTCGGTTCGTCGAGCAAGATGAGTTCAGGGTCATGACAGAGGGCAATGGCCAGGAGAAGTCGCTGTTTCTGACCTCCCGAGATCTTTTCATGCTGCTGATTCACAAATTCCTTTAACTGACAGAGATTGATGAGCGCTTCGATCTCTAAACCGCGACTATAGAGATTTCGAAAGGTCTGCAGAGCTTCCCGGACGGTCAGTTTAGGTGGTAATGCCGTGTTTTGAAACTGTACTCCCATTTTATCGCGAAGTGGACCTTTAAAGGGTTCGCCACAGAATAGGATCTGTCCCTCGTCTGGATTGGTAATGCCTTCAATCATCTCAATGGTCGTGGATTTCCCCGCTCCATTAGGACCCAGCAAACCGAAACACTGGCCCTCTAAGACTTCGAAGCTTGTACCTCGGACAGCTTTTACTGAACCAAAGGACTTCACTAGCTGATCGACCTGGAGAACGATGGCCATGTAAGCCTCACCAAGATATTACTAGAACTTAAGTGTGATCAGAGTATACTTACCTTGCCATCGTACTATAGATTAATGGTCATTGAAATGAGGAAGCAACACCGTCTCAAGCTCAATCCGTCATGGTCCTATTCTTTAGTGACAATGGTATTATGCATTTTCCAGGTGAGAGACGCCTATGGTCAATCCATAGGGGCAGACTTATTTGGTCGATCACAATCTGGCGAACAGGGAGCCCAAGTCCTTCGCTATACTCCCCGCATCGAGTATAGTTTTCCTGAAGAAAATGATAGTTGGAAGGTTTTTGCCGAAGGCCACCTTTCTTATAGTATATCCGGGGATGACGATCAATCGATTCAAGAGTTTAATCGACTATGGCTTCGTTATACCCAAGAGGAATGGAGCCTTCGCTTGGGTCGACAAAAGGTGAACTTTGGCCCTGCTCGATTGATTCGACCCTTGCAGTGGTTCGACCAACTAGACCCCACAGACTTGATTCCATTTACCCGGGGGGTGAATGGTATACTCGCTAAGTTCTACACTCCTAGTAATCATACTATATGGCTATGGAGCTTCCGCGATGAGCGTGTTATGGCAGGTAACAGTGTAACCCAAAGCGATAAAGATCGCTTCGCATCAGGGGGGCGACTCGAAATCAGTCACGCTACGGGAGAATACGGCCTTTCGTATCTACGGCGCCCCATTGAGCTAGCAGACGAAGAGTTTTACTCACAGCATGTTGGCTTCGACGCATCATGGGACTTGGGATTTGGACTTTGGGTTGAAGCAGCACATGAGGAAGATGGGATTTTTCAAGACCAAATTTTGAATGTCGTCTTAGGCTCAGACTACACCTTCGATTGGGGATCCGGCCTTTATGCTTCCCTTGAGTTAAATCATCGCCAAATGTTTGGCCAAGACAGCGATGGGATCGCTGGGCAAATTCAATACCCTTTGAGCTTCATTGAAGCCGTAAACGCCTACGGTAATTGGAGCGAAGATGCGTCTCAAGGGCTCGTAGAATGGAGCCATACCCTCGATCAGTACATCTGGGGTTTAGGGGTTTTCTACCGTGATCTTTCCGAAAGAAACCCTCAAGCAGGCCTACAAGTAACCGGTCAATGGACCCATTAGAAGAAAAAGGATCGACTTGAGTTATGATAGAAATAAGAAATGTCGGAAAGGTCTTCAACATCGGTGGCCATCAGCTTCACGCCTTAAAAAATATCTCCATCGAAATCGCATCTGGTGAGTTTTCAGGATTCATAGGGCCTAGTGGCTCTGGTAAAACGACCCTTCTCAATCTCATTGGCGCTCTCGATAAACCAACGACGGGGCGTATCAAACTTATGGATCGTCAGCTAGAAACATTCAGTCCCAGAGAAGCTGCTGCTATTCGTGCCAAGGATATCGGATTTATCTTCCAGTCCTACTACTTACTTCCTCACTATTCAGTATTTGAAAACGTTGAGTATCCCTTATTGCTCTTAAAAGAACCGCGAGAACAACGGAGCGAAGCCGTTCGCAAGGCTCTGGAGTGGGTTGGTCTTGCCGATCGCGCCTCTTCGCGACCCTCGCAATTATCAGGTGGCCAGAGCCAGAGAGTTGCTATAGCTCGAGCTATGGTGAAACAACCCAAGTTAGTCTTAGCTGATGAACCGACTGCCAACCTAGATAAGGAAAACTCAAATATAATCCTAGACGTTATGGAACAGTTAAATAGAGACTTGGGCACAACCTTCATCTTCTCAACACATGATGAAAAAGTTATCAGACGCTTGAGGCGTGTGATCACCCTTGAAGATGGTCAGGTTCAAAACGAGGCGACGGGATGATCTTTCTTTGGAAACAAGCCTTGAAACAGCTGCTACAGAGTGGAGCCAAGACATGGCTCAACGTTTTAGTTCTTGCCCTGACGATATTTACCATGATCTTCCTAGACGGTCTATATCACGGTATGCACCTGCAGATGAAGAAAATCCTGATTGATAGCTGGGTCGCTCAGGGTCAGTTATGGCATCAAAACTATGATCCCGATGACCCATTGTCTCTTGATGAAGCTCACGGCCCCACCATGAACCATCCTAGCTTGACTCCCATTTTGATATTGCAAGGTAGTATTTATCCAAAACAGCGTATGGTATCGACTCGAATTAATGGTATTCCTCCTGAGCAAAAAACTCTTTCGGTATCATTCACAGCGTTGAGAAACAATGTGCCTGAAGGCTATGTTCCACTTATGGTCGGTCGAAGAATGGCTAAAAAGCTTAAAGTCAAGGTAGGAGAATCGTTCATTATCCGTTGGCGAACCGCACAAGGGGCGTTTTATGGAGTTCATGGTATTGTCGTTGAGATCTTCCAAAGTCAAAACCCCGAAATTGATAGCAATGCTATCTGGCTACCGTTATATGAATTGCAATTGATGCATGGCACTCCCAATCACGCCAGTATTCATATCAGCGCCACGCCAGAGATCCCCCCAGCGACTTCCATTTGGGAGATAAAAACCCAGGATCAGCTCCTAGAAGAAACCAATCGCCTAGTCGAGGTCAAGCAGCAGACTGGCCTCATGCTGATTGCTATATTGATGTTCATGATCTTTCTTTCTGTCTTCGATACTCAAGCTCTATCGATTTTCCATCGTCGGAAAGAGCTAGGTATCCTTATGGCACTTGGACTCACGCCTCGACAAGTTATGGGGCTACTTATCATGGAAGGCCTGCTTTACGGAGTTTTAGCCTTTGGACTTGTTGCTGTATTTGGAGGCCCGGTGTTTCTATGGCTTGAAACCAATGGCATTCAAATACCCGGTGATGTTGATTCCTGGGGGGTCGCCATCGAACAATCCCTCCACCCTAGTTACACAACATATGGGTTTGTTAAAACCTTTCTTTCCGTAAGTATACTTCTGACTGTAGCCAGTTATTGGCCCGCTCGCAAAGTAGGTCAACTTCAACCAACTCAGGCAATACGAGGAAACTGGATATGATTCACTTCTTATTCCTTGGCCTCTGGCGAGACAAGCACCGCAGCCTATTTCCTATACTGGTTGTAGCAGCAGGTACCTCACTTTGCGTCTTACTTCAAGCCTGGATGGACGGAGAAATGAACTCGATCGTCGATCATAGTGTTAACTTCCAAAAAGGTCACGTGCGTATTACGACAAAAGCATACCAAGAGTTTGAGGATCAGAAACCGAATGACCTTGCAGTCCTGGGGAGCAACAGTCTGATAGAAGGCCTTGCAGATGAGGTACCGAACTTGAACTGGGCACCTCGTATTTACTTTGGGGGACTTTTGGACCTTGGGGATGAATCAGGAGAAACTCTCAAACAAAGTCCGATCTTAGGCATCGCTATCGACTTCGATCTAAATCAAGAAACCCAAAGATTGAGCTTAGATAAAGGTTTGACCCGTGGCCATTTTCCCAGGAACCATGAAGTGCTCGTAAGTGTTGATCTCATGGAACAGTTAGGGCTTACCCTCGACGACTCCATCACCATCATCAGCTCAACTATGGACGGCTCCATGGCAGTCGCCAATTTCAAGATCAGCGGCAGTGTAACATTCGGTATGAAAGCTTTGGATCGCAGTGGGATAGTGTTGGATATCAGAGAAGCGCGAAGCTTTCTAAATATGCCTGATGGTGCTTCTGAGATCTTGGGTTTTTTTGACTCCAAGCGTTTTAATTCAGAAGCTAGCCTAAAACTACAGCAAAATTTCAACGACATGCAAGATCAATCCGATGAATCCTTTCCACTCACCATGAGTATCTTATCCGATGACCCAGACCTTTCCATGATGATGAGCTTAGGCAGATGGATGAATATCATCGTTGTATCGGCCTTTGTATTTATCATGTCAATTATCTTATGGAATGCAGGTCTACTCAACGGCCTTCGGCGCCATGGAGAGTTTGGTTTACGCCTGGCTTTAGGTGAAAGCGCCAAGACAATCTACCAAAATCTGATTGTCGAATCTATTATCATCGGGGTTATTGGCGCTATACTTGGAACACTTCTGGGGTTGATTCCAAGTTACTATTTACAGGAAAATGGGCTAAATATCGCTGAAATGATGAGTACCGATCTTGCGACTATTGTCATAGCCGATACTATTTATGCGCGGATCTCGGGGGCAACAATCGTTGTTGGCTTAGTACCTGGGCTCATTGCCAACTGCTTAGGGGCTGCCATCGCCGGTCGTGCCATATTTAAGCGCTCTACAGCACAGCTATTCAAGGAGCTAGAACAATGAAGCTATGGTTCCCCGCAATAATTTTCCTATCAACAAGCTATGCATCAGCACAGCCAACAGTAAAAGAAATTCTTCTTAAAATCGACGCCGTTCAGAACCATCCTGCTACAAAAGTCGAGTCTGAGATGGTCGTGCATACAAAGCGTTTCGAAAGGCGGATAAAATCATTGTCCTATGTTGAAGGAAAGGAAAAGGCATTCACCGAGTACTTGGCACCTAAGCGCGAGAAAGGCACAAAAATGCTCAAGCTCGGGGACAAAATCTGGATCTATTATCCCCAAGCTGACCGAACTGTGACCATTGCTGGTCATATGCTGCGGCAATCAGTGATGGGTTCCGACCTATCCTATGAGGATATGATGGAAAATGATTCACTTGCCGATGCATACAGTGGAACCCTGACTCGCAGTGATACAATATTGAAGAGGAATGTTTGGGAGCTTGAACTTAAGGCCAATTCAGCAAGCTCAGCCTATCAAAAACGAAAAGTATGGGTTGACCAAGAACGCTTCGTAGTTCTCAAAGAGTTGCTATACAGTGCGACCGATATACTATTGAAGTCGGTAACTATCAAGAAAGTCGAGCAGTTTGGCAAGCGCTGGTACCCCACTCAAATAATTTTCAAGGATGAACTAAAGCAAGGCAAAGGTACCGAGTACCTGATCCATAACATCGAATTTCTTGAGAGCATTCCCAGCAGTCAATTCGAGAAACGGCAGTTGCGTCGCTAGCTTTCTTATGCAGGCCGTGCAAACTTACCAACAATCTCTGCATATTTCTGATCAACTTGCGTGAAGTGATCGTGAAACCACTGGCTTAGGAAATCAATGATGGTTGGTAAAAGATCTGAGCCCACTTCAGCAAACTTTTGCTCTAATATTCCAAGGCCATCAAGGAATTTGCTATGGATTTCCTCATGCTTTTCTCTATCACGGTAGCCGTGCCGGAGTAAAATAATCTCTTCGTGACGAAAATGAGTGCGAATCAGTTCAAATAATTCAGAAACCGCCTGTCTTAGTCCCTGCTCATTTTCAAATTCTGTCGACAGGTGACGTATCCCTTCAACGATAGCCTTATGCTGTTCGTCAAGATAGTCTACACCCACGTTGTATTCAGGTTTCCAATCCATAATACCTCGCTAGAAAACATACGGCGATACGCTTTGATTGTATCAAAAGTTACCAGCGAGATTTCAAAAAATCTTTATTACCCCTAACAGCCACAGGATGGAACAGAGAGGAAAATCGAGATTGTCATTTTCAAGTAGGAGCGGCAAGCTCCTGTAACTATGGTATGGTCAATACCCTGAAACAAGAATAACAGGAGATCGTCATGTGGAAATTCTTACCGTTTATGTTGCTAATTACCATCTCAGCTTGTACTGGCACCCGGCCTACAGACATTGGTATTCAGGAAGGCGGCTTGAAGCCGTGTCCAGATAGTCCCAATTGTGTTTCGAGTTTTGCAGAGACAGAAGAGCATAAGATCGAGCCTTTGCCGATCATTAACAACAAGGCAGAAACTTTAGAAAAGTTGAAGTCCATCATAAATAGTATGCCTAGAACTGAAGTCATTCAAGAAACTGACAATTACCTCTATGTGGAGTTCACTACATTTATTATGCGCTACGTTGATGATGTAGAGTTTTATATCCCTGATGACGAATCCGTAGTCCACGTAAGATCTGCGTCTCGACTAGGCCATTCTGATATGGGTTTGAATCGTGAACGCATCGAGGCTATTCGGAGCCAGATGAAATAGAGAGCATCCGATCTAATCTTATTCAGCGCCTGTCCTCCCATAGGTTTGACAAGGTGCTGGGGTGTAGCTAGGATTGTTGGCTATCTCAACAACCCTAGGAAATTCGATGAAGGCCCTGCAGAATAAGAATCTCACACGCAATATCATACTGGCCATGGCGTTGGGTATCGCCGTGGGCATTCTCCTATCACACTCAGACATGGCATGGACCCAGACCTATTTAGTGGATGGCGCTTTCCATGTTGGTGGTCAAATTTTCATCCGCTCCCTAAAAATGCTCGTTGTGCCCTTAGTTTTCGTGTCACTGATCGAGGGTGTCACGTCCCTATCGGATCTGAGCCAACTAGGCCGCGTCGGTGGTAAAACTCTTGCGCTATACCTTATGACAACTGCAATTGCGATCAGCATGGCCATTTCATTTGGCTTATTGGTCTCTCCTGGCCAAGGGATTGAACTCAGCTCAGAAAGCCAGTTTGTCGCAAAGGAAGCCCCAGGTTTTGGTCAAATCCTGATTGACTTGATTCCCGCAAACCCCCTAGAAGCAATGACTCAGGGAAACATGCTTCAAGTTATTATGTTTGCAATATTGATAGGACTAGGCATCAATATTCAGGGGAAAAAGGCAAGCAGCTTGCTTAACTTCGTAAAAGAGGCCAATGGTGTCGTCATGGTTGTCCTATCGATTCTCATGCTTATCGCCCCTTTTGGAGTGTTCTGCCTAGTTGCGAAAATCTTTGCTACATTGGGCTTCTCAGCGATTTTACCTCTTGCGAAATACTTCCTCGTCGTAGTTGCAGCTCTCATTTGTCAGGTAACTTTGGTATACACATCAATTCTCAAGGTTTTTTCCGGCTTGAACCCAATGGTTTTCATCCGTAAGTTCCGTGAAGTTTGGCTTTATGCCTTCTCGACCGCAAGTAGCAACGCAACACTGCCCATCACCTTGAAAACTGTCGAAGAGAAACTCGGCGTCCATAATAAAATCGCATCGTTTTCTATTCCCCTAGGTGCCACAATCAATATGGACGGCACAGCGATCATGCAAGGTGTGGCAACGGTGTTCATTGCTCAAGCCTACCAAGTTGATTTGGCCGTGACAGATTTTTTGATGGTGGTGCTCACAGCAACGATGGCTTCGGTTGGTACTGCAGGGGTTCCAGGGGTTGGCCTGATCACTCTTGCTATGGTTCTCAATCAAGTCGGATTGCCAGTTGAAGGTATCGGCTTGATCATTGGCATTGATCGATTGCTCGATATGATGAGAACTGCCGTTAATGTGACAGGAGATGCTACCGTGAGCTGCATCGTAGCAAAAAGTGAGAAAGCTCTGGACACAGCCACCTTCAGTAATAAAGCCCACGCTAGCGGCTAGCGGCTAGGGGCCCCAGCACCCTGCCGACCAGTACTTTCTCTAATGGCGCGAAAACACCTAAAGTAGGACCCTGTTTTACCGAAAGTAAAGCAGGTGTCCACGATCTCATATAGGCGCGCCATGAGTAAGTTTCCCAGTAAGATCTTAATCATCGATCATGACCAAACGGTGATGAACCAGATTGAGTCGATGTTGGATCGACGAAAAATCCCTGTGGTTAAGGCACCTAACTGGGAGCAAGCGATCTACCATTACAACCAGAATAAAATCGACCTCGTGATGTCTGAAAAGAACCTCGAAGGACTCCCTGGATCTGTCTTAATCCAAAAGTTTAGAAACCACGATGTGCCATCAAAAAGAAATCCTGGCATGATTATCACCCAAGCGACCCCCGTGAGTTCAGAAGACACCAACATCATGAAGGAGCTAGGTGAAATTGTGCTGGTAAAGAAGCCAATCAAGGAAGCTACACTCCTTAGCCTTATTGCGAAGGCCATGGAAGAGGCTTCACAACGAGCCAGCATTCATGAGTTAAAGATCAATGTCCTTGACCCCCTTTGGGAGCGGGGAGAAACTGACAAAGCCGTAGCAGTAGCAGATCAGAAGCTTGTCAATGGTGGGCCCAAGTCGAGATTCTTAGCATCTGAAGTTTTTGAGCATGCTGAGGACTACCAACGCTCTCTAGATATTACTTCCAAGCTGCTCAAAGACGATCCGAAGAATTTATCTTATATCAATCAGCTAGCTCGGCTACGGATGCGGACCTGCAACTACGAGGACGCTAAAAAATATTATGAAATGGCGGATAAGCTCGCTCCTGACAACTTGGAAAGGCTCCAGCGGATGGCTGATATGTACCTAGAGATGCGCCTTCCACAAAAAAGCATCGAAAAATATCGCGACCTCATTAAGTTTAACCCCGAAGATCCAGACCTGAAATTTAAATTTTTTCAGAATCTACAGGATGCCGGCTTCGAGAAGGAAGCCCAAGATTTTTGTGAAGAAACCACAGGTGCTAAAGAATTGATTCGACACTTCAACAATCGGGGAGTAATGTTCGCGAAAGAGGGCAACTATCTCGATGCGATCGATGAATATGAAAAAGCGAAACGATTGATGCCACATGCTAGAGAACTCTATCGGATTCTCTACAATTTGGCCATCGCCCACATCAACCTGAAGTCCAAAGACCATATTACGAAGGCAGATAAAATATTACACGAAGTCATTCAGCTGAAACCCGATTACGATAAAGCCCACGACAAGCTTAAACTGACTCAGAAGTACTTGAATAAGTCTGCCTGAAACGCAGTAAAGCAAAACCAATCAAAATCATCACCAAACAAAGCAGCTGCCCCATCGTGAGAAAACCGAGTAGAAAGCCGACTTGCGGATCTGGATTTCGAAAGAACTCGGTCACAAATCGAAAAGAACCATACCCAATCAAAAAGAAGCACGATATGGTACCGCTATTTGACAGTCGATGACGCTGCCATCGGAGGATGACAAATAGCAGAAAACCTTCTGTTGCAGATTGATAAAGCTGGGATGGATGCCTTGGAAGCTGATCGTAGTACTTTGGAAAGACGACAGCCCAAGGAATCGATGCCACGCGCCCTGCAAGCTCACCATTTATAAAGTTTGCAATACGCCCAAAGCCAAGCACGAAGGGGATACTACTTGCGACCAGATCCATGGGCAGGAAAAAGTCCTGCTTTTTCCTTCGGCTCAGAATATAGATGGTCAGCAAAACTCCCAGCAAGCCACCATGAAAGCTCATGCCACCTTTCCAAAGTTGATAAATTTCCGCCGGATGGCTCACAAAATACTCCAGATTATAGACCAAAGCATAGAATAAACGCCCTCCTAAGAGGAGACCTAGCCATCCCCAAACCATGTAATCGATCCAATCATTTTTGCTTAAGATGAGATTCTGACTGCGAGCAAGCCGACGGCCATAACTGTAAATAAAAAAGAAACCAGCCACATAAACAAGCCAGTACCATGGGAGTACTAAATCTCCTATTGAAAACGCGATGGGATTTAAGTCGTGAACGTAGTACTCCATAGATGCCTCAGCAGTTTGCATATCAGGTGAGTCTAGCAAATTTTATGGGACAGTTCGAATCTCATATCCGGAGCACTGTGTCAGCCAGCATCTTCGTCGAAGTCTGCTACAATACCATTCATGGGAAAGATACCGTGGAGTTCGAGGACCTGCTTCATTTCATCGAGGGTGATCGGCTTGCCAATCATATCGTCCGCCTTGACTAAGGCTCCCCAGCCATCGGAGGTGCAAGGATAATAATCTTTGGGAATTCCTGAAATAAATATAAAGAGAACATATTTACCTAGGGTCTTGCGCGACTCAATAACCCGATCCATGATTTCCTTGCCATCAACGTCAGGCATTCGTATATCGCAAAGAATCACAGAACTTTCCTTTACCACATCGTCGACAAATGATTGGGCCTGGAACGGCTTAGAATCCTGATAAAGCTTGACATCTTGGTACCCTAGAGTTTCTAGATAGTCACTATACAACTCTAAAATATTCTCGTCGTCGTCGATTACGGTGATGGTCATAAAAGAAGCCCTAGAAAAATCCGATGACTCTCTCATGTTCGGAATTTGGCTAGCTGATTTCTCTACGAATCGGTAAAATTTAGAATCACTCATCATCAGTCGGATCAGCTCGCAGACATTTCAGGAACTTAAGTCATGCCAGAGAAAGGGATTCGCATATGCCTATTTGTTCTTCTGCCCTTATGTGTCACGCCCCCGTAACCATTCCGACGGTTGGCCTCGACCGTAGCAAGCAATGTGGCAAAACCACTGATTCTATGATGACAGCAGCGCGAACTCTTATGAAGTACAACCCAGACCACATTATATTAGTATCCCCACACGCCCCCCGTTTGCCTGACAAATTCGGCGTGATTAACCAGAGAATTACGGGTAACTTTGCGAGCTTTGGCAAGCCAGGGATCAAAATCAATTTGCCTTGGGATAAGGTGATGATTGAAGAACTCGAAGATACCGCCCCCCACTCCTTTGAGTCTCTCCCTAAAGTTGACCTGGATCATGGTTCTATGGTGCCCCTGTGGTTCCTGCAACAAGCTGGGTGGGATGGTAAAACAACCATCATTAGCTTGCCTGCCATGGAGCCCATGAATTACGTCGAAGATGCAGCAGATGCACTTCACGATCTTCTGCGCAAGGACCCTCAAAGCTTCGCGCTGGTCGCATCAGGGGATCTTTCACACTGCCTCAGGCCTGACTCCCCTGGCGGCTTCCATCCGCAGGCTGAGGAGTTCGATCAGAACTTTACCCAAGCTCTTCATCAAGGAGACTTTCAAAAAGCTATTCAGATCAGTGAGGATTTGAGAATGGGTGCAGGAGAGGATGTTGTTGATAGCTTTTGCTTCGTAGCATTGGCATCTCAGCTGTCCAACCACAATGCCAAATTTCTATCTTACGAAGCCCCTTTTGGAGTAGGCTACGGCATCTCTATTTTGAATCAATTTGAGCCGGATGACTAGGAGCTGTCCATAACAACTTTGCAAACGGGAGAATGATAACCAAAGCTAGAAGAGAAAAAACCCCAGCCAAGATATAAAGAGTCATTTGCAAGCCATAAACATCAACACTCCACCCCACTGCTGGCCCTGTAACAAAGAAGGCCCCGCGGAAGCCAAACGAGATCACAGAATTGGATGTGGCCCTTAGATGACTTGCAATTCGTTTGTTGAAGGCATCTTTCAGGGTGACCTGATGAATTCCCCTGGCTAGTTGAAAAAGCAGCCCTGCGCAAACTCCTAGCCAACCCGAAAAAAATGCCATCGAGAGATACCCTGCAATTGGCAATCCCCCCATAAGGAGTACTAAGAGCGCTGGACCCAAACGGTCTTCCAACAGATGGGCAAACTTACTGGATATGGCGACACTCAGATTGTAGAAAGCCCATAGCCAACCGAAGTAAACCAAAGGAATGCCCTGTTCCTGCCAATATTTTTGGAATAACCACACCGCAAAGAACGTTGACATCCCCCACACTGTCATAGTTAAGGCAATGGCTCGGAGCATTTTTGACTCTAAGAAAATCGTTCTTGCAACGGCTTTAAAGTTATTGAAATGCCCCAGGTGGGGTGGACGCTCAATTTCCAACTCCTTCAGGCTCAAAGCGATAAGAAGCGGTGCCCAACCAACAGCGAACTGAGCTGCTACAACGGTAAACTGGGTTCCAAGCCAGAGGAGAATAGAACTCAATACGGCTGCTATCGCTTCCGCTACAGATCGCGAGGCAAGGATATTTCCTACGGATCGCCGTTTTTGGCTTTCACTGGCCCCCAGCGAGTCTAGGGAATCGTAAAGGAGAGCGACATCCGCTCCTGAATACATGGAGGCGGCAGCCCCAAGAAGCACCTCATAAGCCATAAAGTCCCAGTAGCTTTCTCCCCAAAACAAGAAGGTATAGCCAAGTCCGTTTAACAGCCCTCCTAGGATCAGACAACGTCGTCTCCCCCAAATATCTGCGAGATACCCTGAAGGAACTTCAAATACCAAAACTGACACTGCAAAAGCGGCCTGAAGCTGGAACACCTGCTCCATGGATAAGCCTTTATCGATCACATAAGGAATAAAAATCGGCAGTAGAATGAGCAGCATGTAAGAGCCGCTGAAGAGGTATAATTTCGGTATGTTCGAGCGAATGGCAGACAAAAGGCCCCCTTTGAGTCAAGAGGAGGGAACCTTATAACTAAATGGAATAGGCTTTCAAGGCCTATCCTATCAGAATCTTCAGCATGTTTAGGCAATGTTTGACTGAGACGACTGCACCTTGGGGTGAGTCATAAGGCTAATCAAATCAATGCCAGCCTGGAAGACCTCACTATGTCGCTCCTCCACTTCCACAACTTCTAAACCCCATGCGGTTCCGCTATTGTGCTGGTGCTCCCTGACTATTCTAAACCTGACGTGGATGGGACGGCGAAAAACACGGCCAGCAATGTCCATGGTTGTTTGCAAAGTATCTCCGATTCGAAACGTCACAAAACCATGGTGATCATTGGTGATAAGTAAACCCGAACTCGATATGTTGAGGACCTTCAACCAAAAGCAGTTGTAGCGCATTCCGTTAGCACGGGCGAGAATCCTGACATCTAAGTCTCGAACATCAAATCGCGGGGAGCGGCTCACACGGATAGACTGTTGCATAAGCTCATCTAGGCTTCCGCAGTCCATAAGAATCTCCAACTAAGCTATTTTAGTTACTATCGGCGGGAATTGCAGCCCAATCTAAATCACTAGAGAAAGCCTTAGAATTGCCATAAGTTATGCATGATGATTTCCCCAGGAAACCGAAGTATTACGAGCGATCGTGATTCTGTTTATTCAGTCTAAACAATGGCTTACCTATTTCCATATAACGGGATTGATCGATGGTAAGCTCCTTGCGCACCTCTTCCTTGCCAGTTTTGCCGATACGTAACCGCTCCTCTCTTTCCTTCAACTTTTTCATGACGGAAACTTGCTCGTATTGCGACAATCGGCGCTTCGCATCCTTATCAGATAGGACATGCCAAGCTCTTTGATACTCATCAAACTTATCCGGACGATAGCGAATCGACTTGTCAAACAAGTCGAGCAAGCCTGATGAGTACGCGATCCGAGGCAGGAAGTAGCGGCCAACATCAGCAAAGTAGTCGTTCTCAATCATTTGGGTCAAATAGGGGCTGCACTCACGAATCTGATTGAGTAGCAAATGGGCCTGGATCGCATCGATACACAGGAAGTTGGGATTGTTATATTCGTAATTGGCCTTCTTGAGCAGCTCTAGGGCTTTGCGGGGGCACCCGCTATAAAGGTAAAGATCAATCAAGGATAGGATGATCGACATTTGATGTTCACCCGCCTTGAAGGCATTGTAAAGAATCTTCTCTGTCATCAGAAAGTCATGCTTTTGCCGGTAATATAACGATAGGGCAGCAGAAGCTATGTGGTGTACAGCTTGGTTTTGAACCATTTTCGCCAACAGCTTATACCCATTTTGCCGTTGACCATTGGCGATAAGAAACGCAGCCTCTCGCAAGTTTCCAAAAGGGGGAGCGCTCCATCGCTTGATCACACGGTCAAAGGCATCTAAGAACTTCTGCGGAGTGAGTGGCTTCTTGACGATTACGGGCTCTCCCATAGCCATCATACACTTCATATCGACTTCATTATGCTCGGAGCAAATAATGATAGTAGGTGTTAAAACAGGGACTACGTTGAAGATTTGCTCTCGCAAGATGAAGCTGGCAGGGACTTCAACGGTGTCATCAATAACAAGCAACGAGGCTTTGCCTGTCGTTAGCAATGCAAAGCACTCATCCTCAGACGTATGGGTCCCTTCAAGGCGCCAGCCCCTTTTAGAGATAATATCCTTAATGATAATATTGAGTTTGCGATCGAAGGCGCTGTAGGCGACGGCTGTCGGAACCTTGAAGTTCCCAGCTGGTCTTAGAACCATCGTTTACCCCTTATTCTCCGTAATTTGCATCACTTTTAAGAACTCTGTGAGGCTCTGCAAGAACTCGCGACTCGGCTCAATAAACTGCATCCCAAACTTGTACTTCTGAATGGATAAAGTTAATCCATCTTCAGTGACGACCCGTTCTCGAATGCGTTTGGTCCAGCGAAGCTCAGTTTCCACCTGAAAGCCTTTTTTCATAGGCAATTGAACCATGGACTCTTTGAAGTGAGGATTGCTTTCCACCCAATTAACAATGGATGGGAAACGGGTTTCCACACATAAGCCTCCGAAGCTGATATCGACCACCAAAGTCCATGCTGCGAGGGGCTTGTACAGGCCAAATACGGGTGGGGCCGAGATATCATCTGGCTCCACAGCCCAATTTCCAGGATCGAAAAATGGTAGATGATCCTCATTGGTAAGATAGCGCTGCCTTTGCCGACGCTCTGACTTGGAAACCTCAACCGGCACAGAGACCCATATTCCGTACTTACTGACCTTCAGAAGATCAGATTTAAACGATACCCTCCGATCTTGGCCGAACACCTCGATCTGGAGTTCCTTGTAGTCTTTGAGTTTGTTCAAGCCATACTGCGAGATATCGACAAGTTGGATTCCAAATGGCTTTTCGTTAAACTTTGTGCGACCAAAACGGAACTTGACTCCTAGGGTTGTGGCTTTAACAGGGCGGATAATTCCTGTAGAGTCCTTGAGGGCCAAATCTCTGAGATATTTATGGATCTGCTCCGTTTCCGAGATCAGCTTTTCTTGTACCATCGGATCGCAACCCTAATTGAGGAAGAGGATGACGCGGTTCCCCAGGTGAGACACCGGTAAAATAAGTATATCACGAGTCGTAAAAAGCCCGCAATTTGGCATGGATTTTCTACAAATGGAAGGAGCTTAAAGGTTTTGTAAAAAAATAGTTTACCTTTAACTTCCAGTAGCAAATATATAAGAGCTGTTTTACAAAAGTCTTACGCATCCACTTAAGACATTTGATATTTTTGATGAGTTTTTATGGATATTCTAATCCAATTTTTCTCATCATCAGCACCATACCTTAAGTGGTTTACACGGACTAAAGGACCCAGAGGAAACAACATTGGAACGAAAACGACTAGCTACAAATGCGAAAATTGCTATTGTAAATCGAGGTGAAGCTGCAGTTCGTTTTATTCGAGCTACCAAAGAATACAACACATTGCATGGGACTGATTTTGAGTCTGTTGCCCTTTATATCGATGCTGAATCCGATGCTTTATTTGTGAAAGAAGCGGATCACTCATACAACCTTTCAGACTTTGATCTTTACGACAAACTCACCGGCAGTCCCTACCTGAATGCTGAGTTCATGCTAAGCGTCATTAAAACAATTGGCTGCGATGCTGTTTGGGTGGGATGGGGCTTTCTAGCTGAAGATCCTGCGTTCGCGCAGCTTCTGGAAAACAATGACATCATCTTGATCGGTCCCACTGCCGAAGCCATGGAAATGCTTGGCGATAAAATCAAAGCCAAAGAGCTTGCTGATCGTACGAAAGTTCCCACGACACCCTGGAGTGGGAGGCCTCTGGAAGGCTTAGAAGATGCGAAGGAAATCGCAAAAAAAATCGGTTACCCAGTAATCTTAAAATCAGCAAACGGCGGCGGTGGACGGGGTATTCGAAAGATACTCCGCGAAGAGGATTTAGAGCAGGGCCTTAAATCCGTCACCGATGAAATCTACCGATTCTTTGGCAATCGCATTATCTTCATGGAGGCCTTAGTTGTTCGAGGCCGCCATCTAGAAGTCCAGTGTGTTGCTGATTACCATGGTAACGTCGAAACATTTGGCGTCCGAGATTGTTCGGTGCAAAGAAACAACCAAAAAATTATCGAAGAGACACCGCCGGCTCATATGAAGACCGAGACCATCCACGAATTGGAAGCGGCCTCTTCTAGGCTATTAAAGGCCTCTCAGTACCACGGTGCAGGCACAGTGGAATATCTCTACGACTTGGATCGTAACCAGTCGTTTTTCATGGAAGTGAATACCCGCCTCCAGGTGGAGCACCCCATATCTGAGGAGCTCTATCACACTGACCTCGTGCAACTCCAGTTGCATGTGGCTCGCGGAGAGAATCTGAGCCAATTCCAAAAGGAAGCACCGATCGGACATGTGATCGAGGTACGGCTCAATGCGGAAGATCCAGACAACCGATTTGCTCCCACTCCTGGCAAAATTAAGCGCTACCTTCCACCTCAATTACCCGGAATCCGCCTAGATGCGGGAATTGAATGGGGCAGCACCATACCTAAAGAGTTCGACTCTATGATCGCAAAGATCATCGCCAGGGGCCCCGACCGCAAATCAGCCATCGCAAAACTAACAAGAGCTCTGCGAGAGCTTCAAATTGAAATCGAAAATGGTACCACTAACCAAGGGTTCCTCCTTGAGCTACTAGCTACGGAAGAAGTTCGAGCTGGAGGAGTGCAAACAAATTTCGTGGAATCCTATCTGGAAAAAGCTGACTTCCAGCTTAAATCGGACTGGGACATTGCCGTGATCGCTGGCGCGATCTACCAGTACGAGCAAAAGTTTGAAAACGACTTTGAAAACTTCGTAGAAAAGATTCGGCGCTTTAGTTTGCCACGTAATATGCCTCATCAAGGCAGCGAGCTGCCAATACATCATCAAGGCCATGACTATGCCTTCTATATCCGATCCATGGGCAACAATGTTTTCCATATCGAGACCGACAATAAGCAGCTGGTGGCCGAGTATGTGAACTGGGGCCACGAGATCATTCTCAAGACCAATCGCAAAAAGTACAAATTACAGATCGTTCCCCGGGCTAATTCACTGCAATGTGAAATCGATGGTGTGCCGTACGTTATTCCCCTGGAATCTGGAGGGACTATCAGTGCACCATCTCCCTCGGTTGTCCTGACTGTGAATGTAGAGCCTGGCCAGGAGGTCAAGCAAGGCGATCTTCTTCTCACCCTAGAAGCCATGAAAATGGAGATGACTGTTTCCGCTCCTCAGGACGGTAAGGTCAAAAATATCATGGTACGCTCTGGGGAACAGGTTGCAGCGGGTCAAAAACTGGTCGATATTGAGGCAAAAGCTGACGAAACAGTTAAAGACAAAGGCCCCGTCAGTGCTCGACTATCATTCCACAATCTTGAAGTCGGTGAAGGGCGGGAAATTCTCAGCAGCTTAGACGATCAGTGGAACTACCTCGCCCGAGAGTTCCGAGCGGTATTTACGGGCTTCGACTACACGCAGCCAGTAGGAGGTATCCTTGCCAAACTAGAAAGTTTTGTCGAAGAACAGCCTCATTTTAAGCGAGCTTTTGGCCAACTTATCATTGATGCTTGCAAAGCTCATACAGCCATTGAAAAACTTTTCCGTGATAGGCAGGAGTCTCTATCTGGTGCCCGCGAGTCTGAGTTCGATGAATGTCTAATGCATTACTTCTTGCGTCGGGAAGATCGTGAGAAAGGCCTGCCGGAATCATTTTTGGTAAGACTCGAAGCGGCCATCAAACTCTACCCTTGGGCGGAGTTAGACAACTATAACGATACAACCCTTGCACTGTTTCATATCTATAAATCCAATGCCAACCAAGCTGATAAAGTTGAGCTTGCCCGTCTAAGCTTGTTCGCCTTCCAAAAGCTTTATCCTGATCATCCTGATATCTGCAGCGTTGAAGAGCTTTCTCTCATTCTCAATGAGATGATTCAAACAGCCGGTAACCACTGGGTCTTAGTGGATGCAGCGATTCATACCCGCTACAATCTCGTTGACCGCAAGAGACAAGAGGAGAGCCGGGCTGGCCGTCGCGAGTTGATCGCAAACTTACTAAACTCAGTACTCGACCGCGAAGATGCAGCGACATCAGAAAATGAAGTGATTGAGTCAGGTCATCAGATCATTTCACATTTGGTGAGCCTAGCTCCTGAGGCTGAGGCCAAGCGAAAGAAAATTCTTGAGCTGGTGGGCAAGCGCTTCAATCGTGATCGCAAGTTTCAAGAGCATGAGTTCATCAATTCCGGCGAAGACTTGATGTATGCAATCCAAACCAGCAAACACGGCGAGACCTTCACTACACTTGTGAAGATTCTCAACGAAGACCAATTTTTCAAGCCTCTCACCTGGCTCGATACCAGTCTGGAAAAACTCAGCCAGAAGAATCGAGAGCTTATTCTATTGGTTCGCCGAAACCCTAAGACACCAGAGCTAAAATTCATCAACCATCTTGAGCAGAACCCACTCAAGGCAAGCCTTTGTTGTTTGGGTCTTTACAACGAAGATCAGTACATCTATCGCTCCTTTGAAACGACAGATGATGGACAGTGGCAAGAATCCGTTCGTCGCCGCTACTTCAGCCCCCTTCGGTATCGTGAACTAAGACTCCATCGACTATCAAATTTTGACGTCGAACTGGTCTATCATTCACAGTTTGTCCACGTGATGAAGCTTGAAGCTAAGGACAATACCAAAGATCAAAGAATTTTTGCTTTCGTCGAGATTCCAGAAACGAATATCGAACTCAATGATAGCCAAGAGATTCAGCGGATTGGTAATTTTGAATATGGAATACTTGAAGCGATTCAAGCGATTCGAGAACAGCAGGCTCGTCAGAAGAGGCTGTACTTCTGGAATCGCATAGTTGTCCATATCGGCCAAACCCATCCACTTAAGTTGGATCAAATTGGTGAATACCCAAAAACAATATCAAATATGATAGCTGGTTTGGGGCTAGAAAAAATAACGATCTATTCAAAAATCGCTGGCCGACAAAGGAAGGCTATCGACGCTGAAGTAATGGTTGAAAACTTCGCCACCAATTACAGCATTCGCGGCCGTCTCCCATCACGGGAACCACTAAAATCCCTAGATCCTTATACCAGTAAGGTTGTTCGCTCTCTCCGCAGGGCAAGCCCCTACCCGTATGAAGTTATCTCGATGCTGACCAACGCGTCCTCAGATGACTTTCCTGCGGGCCGCTTTGAAGAATTCGATATTCAGTTCGACGTCAATGGCCACCAAAAAACCGTATCTGTAGAGGGAAGACCCTACGGCAACAACATCTCTAACATTGTGTTTGGCAAGATCTATAACCGCGGTTCACAGAACATGGAGTTCCAGCGAGTGATCATCCTTGGCGATCCATCTCGTGATCTTGGATCGCTCGCGGAAGATGAGTGCCGCCGTGTGATCGCAGCTATTGACTTGGCTGAAACAGATCAGATCCCGGTGGAATGGATTCCTGTTTCGTCCGGGGCAGCAATCGATATGGAAACAGGCACAGAGAACCTGGACTGGACAGCTCGCGTTCTTCGCCGGGTGATTGAGTTCACGCAATTGGGTGGCGAAATCAATATTATCGTGCCCGGTATCAACGTCGGAGCACAGTCCTATTGGAATGCAGAAGCTACTATGCTGCAGCATACGAGAGGCCTGCTTATCATGACTGAGGAAGGCACGATGGTCCTAACCGGAAAGAAAGCCCTAGATTTCTCGGGCAGTGTTTCCGCAGAGGACAATATCGGGATTGGTGGCGCTGAAAAAATCATGAGTCCTAATGGGCAAGCACAGTTCCGCGTCAAGGATCTTGCCGAAGCCTATCGCTTGCTTTTCCGGCACTACCACATCGCTTACTCCAGCCCTCAAATTCCTTATGGCAAGATCAGAGAAAGTCGCGACGAGATCGAGCGCGACGTTTGTGAATTCCCTTATCAAGACCCACTCAACCAAGGCTTTAAGTCTATCGGTGATATCCTTGGCAAAGGTAACTTAGAGCGCAAGAAGCCATTTGATATGCGACAGGTCATGACCGCCCTGAGAGACCAAGACAGCGACTATATAGAGCGCTGGAAGCACATGCGTGATGCGGAAACAGCTATCGTTTGGGAAAGTCAGGTGGGTGGCTATTCTGTAGGCATGATTGGAATTGAAAGTCGGCCTCTTAAACGCTTTGGTGACATTCCGAACGATGGCCCAGATTCTTGGACTGGCGGAACCTTGTATCCCCTTTCGTCTAAAAAGGTTTCAAGGGCAATCAATGCATTCAGCGATCGCTTGCCAGTTGTGGTACTCGCAAATCTTTCAGGATTTGATGGATCACCGGAATCTCTGCGAAAGCTTCAACTAGAATACGGTGCCGAGATTGGCCGGGCTGTGGTGAACTTCAAAGGCCCACTGATCTTCGTCGTAGTCGCCCGCTACCATGGAGGAGCTTATGTTGTATTCTCTAAAACCCTGAATCCAAATATGAAAGTTGTTGCCATAGAGAATACCTTTGCCTCGGTGATAGGTGGAGCTCCAGCTGCAGCCGTAGTATTCCCTCGCCAAGTCTTAAAAAACACGTTCAGCGACCCACAGATCGTCTCTGCCCAGGAAAAGCTCCGAAATGGTCAGCTAGAAAAAGCGGAATATGACGAACTCTTTCAGCGCGTTCACCTTGAGCATCAAGCAAAGCTTGCTCAGAAGTTCGAAAAAATCCATTCAGTCGAAAGAGCTCTCAAAGTAGGATCGATCGACGAGATCATCTCAGCACAGCGACTTCGACCTTATATTGTTCAGACTTTGGAAACAGAAGTGGAGCGGTTTCTTAACGAACGTTCCGTGATTCAATAGAAGCTAAGTTCTACTCGCCCAGGATTATATCTGGGCGAGCAGACGGTCAACAGCCCCCATTTCTTACGCCAACTTACCTTTTTTCAATTTTTCACTGATTTTTTTGCACTTCATTTTGAATTATTTTCTCTCCTAGAATCAGCTACTTGTAAAAAAAGCTCAATTTTTAACTAAGCCCGAACGATAACAAGGGCAAAGAAAGTGAAGGATTTCTGACCAAAAGAGCCTACGGAGTCGCGTGATGGGAATTTTTAATAGAAACCAGGATAGATCTCAATTCGAGTTTGAAGACTCGTTCGCCAAGAAGGATCAAAGACCAGAAAGTGGTCCCCCTCCCGTTGGTGGTCAGGGTTCGAATCCAACGAGTAGTCGGCAACCCCCCAACACTGGGAACATGGCAGCCAATCGAGCGAAGCGAGCCAAGATTACCTACTCAATCGAAGACGCCATCAAGTTGATGAGGGAATTACCCAGTGATCAACGAGAAATGGTTGTATCCATCGTTCAAAAAACCTTGTCTTCTGCCAACATCAGCGTTAACGATATCATTGAAGACGCTTCTCGAAAGCTTAACCGTCTTGGTACACGAACAAAGCAGCTTTCTAAAGAAATTGAAGAGTTGGAAGCAGGTATTGCCGAAAGAAGAACTGAAATCGAAAAGATTACAATTGATACCGAGGAAACTGAAACGGTGAAAATTAGCTTCGAAAACGTTCTCTCTACAGAGTCTGCAGACCGTGAGGAACGCTCCGCGAGGAAGAGCTCGTCATCGTCGGAGGCAGCCGGCTAGACCGCTAGAATAGAACTCGCGAGCAAAGTGTCCTGCCCAGTCCAGGGTCAGGACTCTTTTTTATTATCTTTAACAGAGCAATAAAATATCTTCTCAAAGAGCTTACCCGAAGTATGTTTTACCCAGCAATCGCGGTATCCTTCTAGGTAGGTGAAACCCGTGCACTGTGACATCGATTCACACTTTTCTTGGCAGAGACCCTTGTCTGCAACGACAAACCGCTTAAGATCCTTGCCGCTAAAATCCTTGTCATAGGCCCCTTCACCATCTCTCATCCATGAATATAGCCTTAAGCGCGCCTGCCTCTTCACGATTTTCTTCAGGAAGCACCGATTCCATCCTGAAATAAAAACTGCGCCTAAGCAGGCCTCCTCGTCGTTACAAAACTTGAAACATGTTTCCTTGCTGCTTTGTTTGATATTCTTTAGATTTTCGCCAATCAGATCGCAATGGATCTTTTCTGCGTGCAGGACGCTTGTGATTCCAAGTGATAGCACTATTGCCAGAAAGAATGCCATTTATAGCTCCCCCATGTAGCAATGAAATCATGGTATCACCCCAAGCAATCATTGCGACTAGTTGAAAATTTCCTAGCACGATTCAGTACAATGGGATGGAGGAAAAAATTCACGAGAGCTCCTATGAATTTAATCTATGGTATCCTCGTGGTCTTTGTTATTGCCTCATGTGTTAGCAAAGGCCCTGAGTTTAATCTTAAAGATTTAAGACAAGCCGTAAATAAAAAGCAAAATTCATCTTTGTTTATCAAACGGTGGGGTAAACCCAATAGCCGTTTTCAAGAAGCCAAGTTCAAAACTGAATTCTATAGTCACCGAAAGCCCACCTATCCTGTTGATTCTGAATCTTGGGAATCAGAAGTCAACGATGACAATTTTGAAAAAGATGATGATGTTTCATCCAAAAACAAGCCCTATCAATCAGAAGCAGTCAGCTATGGGCAATGTGATTCGGTAGGTAAACGGCTTAAGTATCTCTCAGAGAGCTTCTCGGCGACTGGGACAGTGGAAGAGCGCTATACCATGATCTTTGTCGATTCTAAAGACATTATTTGCGCCTTTAAAATAATGTCAATCTTTAAGCCAATTTAAAAAATTCTATGGATTTTATTGTATAATAGGCCAGTCGTACAAACATTCTGGGGAAATCTAACTATGTCCCACCCTAAGTTTGAAAGGCAACGCATTGACCTTCACAGAATGCCTATTGAGGATCGTAGCAAACTTTCTGACCGGCTTTATAACGACGTCTTTTCTAAGATGTGGCAAGGATTTTCAGCAGAACAGTTTCAAAACTACTTTTTCTCTGGTGACTTTGCTAACAATATTCTCTACCTATTCAGACATCAGGGGAAACTTGTAGGTTATGTCTTATTTCGGGTTATCCATGTTGAGATCGATGCTGGGAAGTTCGGTATAGTCAGAATTTCTGCCAATGTCCTTCATGACTACATGGGTAATAAGCTCACAACTATCCCGTTATTCACCGAATGCGCCCGCTATTTTTTCAAAACTCTATTCAGTCGCAGGCAAATGATGGTCTTCTTCACGGCCAATAGCCCTGCCTCTTATTGTGCATTCCACAACCGAACCCGACTCATTTTCCCTACCCCTTATCGCCCAACCCCCGTAGAATATTCCGAGCTTATTCGAAAGTTCAGCGAAAGATTTCATTTATCTCCAGTCCCTCAAAGACCGCTTGTGGTTCGCTTTGAAGGAGTTTCCACAACTCCGATCCTATCCCGCACCCTTGGTCATACCAAGGGGGAAGTTGCTTCATTCTATCGTCACTTGTGCCCCAACTATGCAAATGGTGAGGCATTGATCACTATCATGCCCATCACTTGGTGGGGAGGTTTATTAGAGATATTAAACCAACTTCGACAACTAGCTTCAAGACAGGCTTCAGCAGTTCTCTTAGCAATGGGACTGGGTAGCCACAGGCAACAAAAAAAGGAGCGCTCTCCTTGAACGCCCCTTACAAGTTTAGTTCACAAATTAACTAATTGTTGTTGGCTGTCATGTAAGGATTGAATTGGACTCGTTTTGCTTCTGCCAGAACCTGCTGCTCTACAGCATCACAGTTTTTAACAGGGGCCAAAACTAAATCAGGCGCACATTGTTCTCGAATCGGACGACAATGATCAGAACATGCCCAGCGACCTTCCTCAACAAGAATCTCCACATGGCCCCACTCGTCTGAAAAACCACAACGACCTTTGCGATAAACTAGAATATTTCCTTCTTCGACTTTTCTGGTTTTTGCAAGACCAAGGTTTTGACAAAGACTAACAGGATTATACTTAGCCCAGAACCGGAAGTCTTCTGCTGAGTAACCAGCTGGATTTTTACCACCAAATTTTTTTGGCCCTAGTCTTGTATCGTATGGAAGAGTTTCAAAATCGGTCTTTTTTCGTTTAGCGAGGCGAAGAGTCTTTTTCACCGCTCGAAGACAAAGTCCCTCTGGCTCCGCACCACCAAAATCTCGGATAGCGAATTTTACCAGCCGTTTCTGAATTCGTTTATCTACAAAGGTGACTTTTCTACCCTTGATTCGGTAGAGGTCGTGCTCGCCTTCAAAAAATTGACCTGCGACCACCACTTGTGAATAAGACATGATCATTATCGAAACAAACAAAGAAAGAACCAACGTCCTCATCCTGGCTTTCTCCTAATCCCAAGGCCTGTTTTTAAGTAACTCTTACATGTCCTCTAATGTCTCTGGGATGAGAGCCTCATGTTTCATTTCTATTTTTAACGTAATGAGGAGCCTAGGAATTTAGCTGAAAGTGACATTTCGCAATTGATGAATATTTTGAGCGGCAAAACAGGGGCTTACGAAGCGGAATCAACTGTATCTGGAAAGTATTTTTTGGGAGGAATCTTGAGATAGGTTCATTTTTGGAAAAGGTGAGGCATTGCCTACCACGATTCTCACGGTGCTTCGAAGAAAAGTGACTAGGCATCAGCGACTTAGGAGGAAGCTAAAAATATTGGCCCTCGATAGCCGTTCGAAGTCGTATGACAGGGAAGGCCCTTGGCAAAACTTGAGCTTCTATTTAACTATAGCCTCTAAATGTCGAACCCAAATCCTAGCTGGATAAAGCCGTCCGACCCTCGACCAATGTTATATGATGCATAGCCATAGAACGAAGGACTGCCTGCCATGATCCCCAAGCCGCCGTAGCCTCCCCCGACTCCGGCACCGACTCCTGAGTCGTCATCACCTGCCTTTGCTCCGATTCCAGCTCCAACTCCGATTTGCAGATAGGGTCGAAAGCCCCCACTCCCTAGGAAGTACTTGAAATTCAAGGCTCCGGAAGCCCGAACGCTGACCGAATCCTCATCATCGTCATCGGAAGTATCCGCGGCATCATCGTCTTCATCATCTGTTTCAGCGTCTGCATCAACCCAACCAATACCCACTTCAAAGGCCCAATCGCTTGAAAAATAAAGGAAATTGACTCCGACCGTAGCACCCGGCGGGTTATGGTAACCGAGATTGAGAGTCCAGTTGGCTAAAACAGGCGAACTTAATCCAAATGTTATAAAAAATATCACTGATGTAAGGCTTACGGCCCTAAGTTCCAAATTTCGCGGAAGGAGGATCGATTTCTTTTCATTTTTTGAAAAACTCTCAGGTTTCATTGCTACCGCCACGTAATAATTGCTTCGATTTCTATTATATAAGATATCAAAATATAAGGACTAATTTTAAAAGTCAGATCAATCCTTACGGAGCCGCGAAGAATTCTTATCACTGACAGATTCCCCTTCAGTTTGCAGATTGCCAAACCGAAAAGATAGGTGCGAGTCACGTCACAGAAAGTTTGAAGGGGCCAAACAATGCGTAAGGTTTTACCAGCCATTTTGTTTATTTTTTTGGGTTCAGGGTGTAATGAATCCAGCTTCACCGAGGGCGCAGCCCCTGTGAACGAAGAAGAAGAGCTTTCGCAAGACGCTCAAGCGAAGACAGCAGAATCCAACGTCACTGTGTTACCTACTACAATTCTAGAAGAAACAACCGTTGAAGCGCGCAACCCATTCGAGGCTGCCGACTCTCAGTTGTTTTCATTCATTGCTGCTCAGGAAGCTCAGGGCGCTTTTCAATTTTCGCTCGATGATAAGAAACTAGCAACTACAATCAATCTGACAAACAACTACTCTAACAAGACCGACAACCACAATCAAATTGTCCGAACGCCTCTAATGGATATGAAAACCCAGGGAACACCTGGCCAAGCTTACAACGAGATGTTCGACCAAGAAACTTCGAAAGGCCTTTTGGATATCCTTGTCGTTATCGATAACTCGGGTTCCATGAGCCAGGAGCAGAACAACCTTTCAACAAAGCTTAGCTCCCTTCTATCAGCTGTTACCGATACTGATTGGCAAATAGCTTTTACAACTACCGACCCTTCAGACTCCTGTATCCACCGACTGATCACAACTAGTGATCAGGATGCAGACCAGCTATTCAAAGACGCTGTGAAAGTGGGAACCAGCGGTTCTGGTAACGAGCAAGGTATCAGACGGGCTGTGGAAGGTTTGGCCTGTAGCTCGACACCTTGGGTCCGTACCGACTCGTCCATTGCCGTACTTATCGTCAGTGACGAAGATAACTGCTCGGATGGCAATGGTTGTGGTAATGATCCTTGGAACACGCAACAGTACCTCATCGACTATATGCAAAATACTTTGAATAGAACTGTAGGTATGGATGCCGGATTCTACGGAATCTTTAGTGATCCAGCAGACCCTTGTAGTACAGCCTACAAGAATGCGGCCCAGTACAAGGCTTTGGTCGAGTATAATGCCAACGGTCAAAAAAATTACGGCGACATTTGCGACAACGATTACTCAACGACTCTTAACTTGATCTCGCAGAATATCTCTAAGATCTTGCGGGCTCAATGGGAATTGACAGCAATCCCTGATGCTGGGAGCCTTGTGGTCGAAGTTGAAGTTAACGGTGTAAAGACAGCAGTTGATGCTGGAGACTACACTTTGAACGGTAAAACACTTACTTTTAACCAAGGCAAGGAGCCACCGGTAAATTCTAAGATCCATGCCAGCTACACACAAGGTAAAACCACGATGTTTAGCACCATGGATCTAGCAGAAAAGCCGGCTGCTGGCACCCTGTCTGTGAAAGTGAATGGCGTCGCTCTGAACGCTGGCCAGTATACACTTAATGGCCAAACCATTACCTTCGATCCAATCCCGGCAGCTAATGCGGTTGTCATAGCAGAGTACCGACGAGACACCGCTCTCTTGAAAGAATTCTCTGTTCAGGGTACACCTCGCGCGAACGCAGTAAAGGTATTCGTAGAAGATGTAGAAACCAATAATTTCACATACGCTGCGGCCACAAAGAAAGTTACACTCACTGATGCTCCGGCGGATGGTTACACCGTGAAGATCACCTACGAAAATCTTGACGGTCCTCAGTTGGCTTACAACGTTATGATTGGTGGTCAGAACCCGAGAGATTTCAAACTGTTCTATAACGACACTGAATTGAGCTTCGAAAAGCAAGCAAACACAATCACCATCAATGCAGCGGATCATGAAGAGAACCGCAAGCTAACTCTCAAGTACGAAGCTGATGATACTGAGGAGAAGATGTTTACCCTACCACAGACTCCACTGGAAAACACTCTTGAGGTGCTATCTGGAGTCAGCGACTGTATGGTTGGCAACGGTTTCGAACTGATGGAGGCAAACCTCAAAAGTACCTGTATTGTGGATGCTCAAACCGAATTCGATGTCAGCTACACCTATGTAGCACTCCGGAATGAGTTTGACGCGGCATCTGTACTGACGCCGAACCAGGGAACATGGAAGATCTACGTGGATGGCCAACTGTTCACCGATTATACTCGAGAGGGAACTTTCATAACTCTTACAGGAGAGCTACCAATTGGTGCCAAAGTTGACGTTTACTACGAGTTTGGCAACTAAATCAAAATAGTATAAAACACATAAGCCTCACCATCTGGTGGGGCTTTTTTCATTGCTTTGATTGAGAATCATGAAAGTTATACACACGGAAATCGAGTTTTCAGTAAGTTGGGAAGAGAGAGAACGGCTGATTGGTCAAGGGTTGATCATCCCTGAAGCTCTCGATAGAGCTGTTCTTAAGAGGCAGGTAGAATTTCTAGCGGGTCGCAAGTGTGCAGCAAATGGAATATCACAACTGACTGGTCAATATTTTGGAGAGACTCTTCCCATCAATGAGGATCGCTCACCTCAGTGGCCACCCAGCCTGATCGGATCGATTACCCACACTCAAGGCTACGCGGGTGCGCTCGTAGGATTTCGACAAGAATTCGCAGGTTTGGGCCTCGATGCAGAACGATTGATAGAAAACGACAGCAAAGGTATGGCCAAATATATCTGCTGCCCACAAGAGCTTGATAAGCTTTTGGAGACGGGGATACCACTTGATAGGCGTCAGACACTAACACTAGTTTTTTCTGCTAAAGAAAGCCTGTTCAAATGCATTTTCCCCCTTGTCAAAACTTTCTTTGGTTTCCATGAAGCAAAATTAACTCAGATTTTAGAAGACAGAACTTCTGGTCAGTTCAGCGGTACGTTGGAGCTGGTGAATGCTGTGGGATGCTTTCCAAAGGGGTTTCAATTTGAGACTGCGTTTCAATTTCGCGAGGATCTATGCTTGACTAAAACCATGCTCCCAAGCAAAGTTTATGAGAAATTTTTGATGATATAAACCTAAACAGGGAACTCCAGATCTTACGTTTCTATCAGATTTCATACTTTTGACCACGAAAAAAATTGACAAGGACGGCTCATAAACCGAACGAAACCACATAATATGGCATCACTTTTCTAGTCGTTCAGAATTCAAATATGGCTTCTTCGGACTAGCTGACTAATTCCTATTAAATTAATGTCTGGATAACACCGAATACTGTGTTAATTATGAATCGAACCGAAGGCCTAGCAGGAGAGATCTTGAAATCATCAAACAAGAGAATCTTAATTGTTGATGATAACGTGGCTATTCACGACGATTTCAAGCGCCTCCTGACCCAAAGCGCATCCCGCGATAGTAGCCTCGACCACCTTGAAGCCAGCCTTTTTGGAGAGTCTGTCAAAGAGAGGCCTCAAGTTCGAAGTCAGGATTATACTGTCGACTCTGCTTTTCAGGGAATGGACGCTGTCCAACTTGTTCAAAAATCCCAAGATGAGCAAAGCCCTTACGCGGTTGCCTTTGTGGACATGAGAATGCCCCCGGGGATTGATGGGCTCGAAACCATTCGAAGAATATGGGCGACATCACCCTTCACCGAAATTGTCTTGTGTACGGCATACTCGGATCACTCTCTATCAGAGATTTCTGAGTACCTCGGCGATACCCAGCGACTATTGCTTCTCAAAAAGCCCTTCGACCCTGTCGAGATTCGACAAATGGCTGCTAGCCTCACAGCCAAGTGGAACTATGCGTTTGATGCCCGCTATTATCTTGAGAACTTAGAAAACTTGCTCAATGAACGGACAAAATGCCTCGATGAGGAACGCGCTCTGCGTATTCAGGCTTCAAAGTTAGCGGCCCTTGGCGAGATGGCTGGGGGAATTGCCCACGAGATTAATAATCCTCTTGGAATCATAGCAGGCAACGCTAGTCGGTTGATGAAAATGGTAAAGCGATCTCAGCTTGAAGAGGATAAAATTATCGAAGTCAGCGATAAGATTCTTGAGACCAGCAATCGAATTTCTCGAATCATTCAATCGATGTTATCGGTTTCCCATCAGAACATGCAATTAGAGCACCAGAAGCACAAATTGAAGATGATGCTTCAAGACTGTATGGACATCTGCCACGAAAAGTTTAAATCCCGAGGAATCGAGCTTGAGGTTCAAGAGATTCCTGAAGATTGGGCTATCGAATGCGACTACACTAAAATCGTACAAATATTTATTAATCTCTTGAACAATGCCCATGACGCCCTCATCGAGTTGGACAAGCCTGAAAAGGCGGTTCATGTCACTATAGAAGACATTGGCGATATGTTCGAAATTCGATTCATCGACTCAGGAGAAGGCATTCCCGTGGAGATCGCTGACAAGATTTTACAACCATTTTTTACAACTAAGGATGTCGGTAAGGGTACAGGCCTGGGACTAAGCCTTGCGCAAAGTTATGTTCGAGATCACGCAGGAGATTTTGAGCTGGATATGAATAACCCCAATACCTGCTTTGTCCTTCGCTTTCACAAAGTAATTCCCCACCCTGAGCCAAGAGCTGAAAAGGTAAACTAAGTGCCATTCAAAGAAAGGTGTCTACGAGACCTCTGGGAGATCGAGCAACTTGTGGACAACTCTGAGGAGGGATTTGATGTCACCATCTTTAGCGCAAACGTCATCACAACCGGCTTCTTTCGCTTTAAGAAAATCAGCATCAAACAGGGCAGCGGTGTAACCTAGAATCGGGATCTTATTGAGTTCAGCATCAGCCTTCAGCTCGGCCGCAGTCTCAAAGCCATCCTTTTCAGGCATATATAGATCCAGGACAATTAGGTCAGGACGATGCTCCTTAGCCTTAGCCAACACCTCCAAGGCATTCGACACCCGAATCACTTCAAAGCCTCGATTGACCAAGCGACGCTCTAAAAGCTCAAGATTGACTTGGTTATCATCAACAACCATAAGTTTCGTCTGATCTGGCACTGGACGCTCCAATTTTGAAATGAGCCGTAACGTTACACCATGTTACAGTTTACCAGTATCATATAAAAATAGCTTCTCTTCTGAAGATGCAGCCGGATAAATTTTTCTTGTAAGACAAGGTAAGTCGCCTTTGAATCAGACCTTTGAAGCGGTGTATATTACCACAGCCCTAACTGCACACGGAGGATGAGACCCAAAGGGCCCCGTTTCAGTGGACAAAAGGGATTTGAACTCCCGACTCAATCAACCAAATTTCGTAGTCAAACTCTTCCGCTAGATCCATGAGGAACTCGCGAACTCGCAGAGCTTGGTGTCGCAAGTGATGCTCGTTGAGCACCAGCAACTTTTCATCTTCACTGAAGATTCCTTCGTCTGGCACATGGCCTTTTTGAATCGCTGCTATAAACTCTGCTTTGGCCAGCTTTCGGGCTAGCTTGAAGTAGCAGAGGTAAACCCCGAACGCTTGGTTCTCATTGGTCCAAAAGTTGTGCAGAGGGCTACCAAAAAGATGGAACATTTGATAGGTTGCATGCTTAACAAAAGTTAGATCATGATGATGCAGCAAGTCGTAGAGTTCGCTTAGACGGTGATGATCAATTTCGTAGACTTCGCTCATAGCTTCTCCGATAAAATCAATAACTACACTCTTACCTTCGGTTTAAGTCTGCTGAATTCTATTCCTTTACGGTAAATTTGGACCTTTTATGAAACTGGAGTCATTTCACCGATTTCCAACAATCATAAGTTTAGTTTTGGCGCAGAAAGTCGATAAAAAGGATTGGATTCAATGTAGGACCCGAAATGTATCCGGAGAAGATTTTAATTGTTGACGATATGCCGGAAATCCGGATGTTGGTCAAACGAACTCTCAAAAAAGCAGGCTTCGAATGTGTCGAGGCAAGCTCTGGATCACAGGCTATTCAAACTGTGAAGGTTCAAACCGATATTGTTTTGGTTCTCCTAGATATTATCCTTCCTGATATCGATGGCTACAAGGTGATGGATACAATCGAACAAATTAAAGGCGAGCGCGACTTAAAAGTTTGTTTCATGTCAGGTATCAAGGAGAAAGACTCCGTGGTAAAAGCCATCAAAAGTGGCGGTGCCGACTACATCATCAAGCCGATCTTTCCTGAGAACTTACTTTCTAAAGTTGGGATATTACTAAAGAAGCCTGAGCTCATCGAGGGATATAGCCACCTGAGAGTCAAGATTAGAGCAGAGCTTTTAAACTTGGATATCTGTCCAGACATCGAAATCAGGGGCATTGACGAGCTTTCAGTGCTGCTTTTTTCGACAGCATTTATAAAACCAGAAACCCAGCTCGAAATGCAGTCTAAGCGCCTCAATCAAGTGCTAAAAGCAGAAGGGCTCTATTCCCTTAAAGTGAATAAATGCCGACGGGATGCCTTCGGCAAATACTCAGTGCGCTGTCGCTTTATTGGTCTATCCGAGACTGTTGCAAAAGAAATTCGTTCAATGGCCATCCGCGGCCAGTTTATTGGCGAAGCTTCCTAATCGTCTTCCACCGGTGGCGGGATACTGTTTACCCAGGCTTGGAATATCGCCATATCGGAAGCTGAAAGAGGATCGCGATTCTTTGGCATCACACCATCTTGAATCATTTGATTGGCTACAGCCGCTAGTTGCGTAAGGGTCGCTTCGTTGAAGTTTGGATGGCAACCCAAGCAGTGGAGCTGATTGAGCTTTTCAATGTGAGGCTGATATGCGATCGTCACTCCTTCCAAGCAGAAAGCGCTAAGGCTTGCGCTTGTTGTCACTGTGGGACAAGTTGCCTCTGCTTTAGCGACTAGAACGCCATCCAAAACCAAAGATTCAATTTTCACAAGCTTCTGTAGTGGCGACAGATCGGTAAGAGGAGTACTTGTGAGATTTAATGCCATCATTTCTACGGAGTCTTTTAATACATCGACATTCGCAACCTGCGTCCTGGCTGCCGCAAAGCTTCTCAGCTCTACCAGCCCTGCAAGACTCGCAATTGATGTCAGGTTAGGATTGTCGCTCAAGTCCAAATTCGTAAGTTTTTCAAATTGACCTAGAATCTCAATGCTGGTGAGATCATTGCCAGCTAGATTAAGTTGCTCAAGGGCCAAGGCATCTTGAATAGGACTTAAATCTGTGATCCCTTGATTGGAGAGATCCAAGTTAGTAAGGGTCGCCACACCATCAACAAAAGTGTAGCAATCACGATATGGCCCGGCTGCAAAGATTGCTTCATAACTGAGGAGCTTGGCATCAGCTGCATCGAGGCAGTCTCGAAGTTTGGGGCCAGGTTGGTCATCAACGAAGATCTCAGGAAATTTTTCCACTCCCTCGTAAACGACAGAAACCCCATAGTAGGTGCGCCCTTCAGCAACCTTGATATGGGTGTAGGGGCTTTTCACTCCCCTGATGACTGTGACGCCATCGAGGGAACTGATAGGTTGATTGGAAACCAATAGGTTGTACGACTTGGCGTCGGGGATTTCTTGCCAACTGATGATGTTCGAGCCTGACCTAAGCTGAATGCCTAGTTCCGGACTGGTAGTACCATCGGTTGGTTGGCCTTGCTGATCAGCGCCTTGATCTTCGCCACCAGAATTGGTTGATTCTGCGCCGGAAACGTCCGATGGCTGGCGCGTATCGAGTGCTTCGTCACTAGTGCAGGCTATACACGAAAATAGGAAAAAAATCGCTGCTAAGCTCGATTTTTGAACGTACATTTGGCCCCTCAAAGTTACAAAAACCTTGGTCTTTTATCGGAATTATTATAGTAAGCTTTACGAAGATGCTTTTCTTACTGAATATTCTAGCTAAATCCATTGTCCTTTAGCCCTCATTTAGGAGCCGCCATGAAATTTGAACGACACGGAGATATCGACTGTCTCGTCCAACGAGGCGATCCCATTGGCCCCCATATTGTCCTGCTTCACGGCTATGGTGCTGATTTCAAGGACTTAGCAGGCCTGACAAACTATATCTCGGCTCCCGAAGGAACTAACTGGTATTTTCCTAATGGTATCGTGGAGGTACCAGTGGGCCCCCACATGACTGGCCGCGGTTGGTTCCCCATTGACTTTGTAGCCCTTGAGAGAGCCCTGCAAACGGGTCAGAGCCGGTATTTCGCTGACGCTGTTCCTGACGGCTTTGAAACCGCTCGCGATCGCGTTAAAGCCATGATTGAAGCCCTGGACATAGCACCTGAGAGGCTATTTTTGGGCGGCTTTAGCCAGGGCGCAATGATCACTGGGCATGTAGCAATCCACCAGCAATTGCCTCTTGCCGGATTGCTTCAACTATCGAGTACCCTTGTTGGTCAGACGCTGCTGGATGAAAATCAGGACCCTGAGTTTCAGCTAAAAATTTTTCAAAGTCATGGCCAGCAGGATATGGTGCTACCCATCGCCGGGGCAAAAGCCTTGAAGGACTACTTCACCTCGCGTCCCTTTGCTGTGGAATGGCATGAATTCCCAGGTGGTCACGAGATTCCATTGAATGTTTTGCAAAAACTTTCAAAATTCTTGCAGCGGTAACGGGACCACTGGGGACAGCAGAGGACATATGGTTGATCTGATGACAGGATTCCAAGTGAAATTTCCGTTCCTTGCCGAAAAAATGGATGATTTTTTGAGGCGTCCCGCTATGATCATCATACATAAATTTTGAAGAGGTGGAGGAAATCATGGCAAGAAGGCGTGCTGCTATCGAATACCAGCAGCAGCTAGCTCAGAAGAAGCTGGAAAAATACGAAGCGAAACTAAAAGATCGGAAGGTAGATGCAGCACGGTTTCGATACGATCCCTTGTGGCGGCACCTCAATTCCAAGCTAGCGCAACTCAAGCTGCAACTAAAGTCGGTGGAGAAGCGGGAGAGCTTCAAAAAGTCTTAGGAGGGATTGATCTCCTCCTCTTTGATAAAGGCACGAATCGTACATGCAGCCGGAAGTAGAAGCGGTAAGACAATGGATTCAAGAGGCCGTCATAAACCTCAACCTATGTCCCTTCGCAAGACCAGTTTTCAAACATAAGCAAATCAGATATGTCGTCCAAAATGCCAGCGATCCTGAAAGCCTGCTGAAGACGCTTCAGGAAGAGTTTGATCAGCTTGAGACACAGGATCGCGCATCTCTTGCCACAACCCTTATCATAGCCCCTGGCCTCGGGGATTTTGATAATTTTTTGGACATGGCATATCTGATGGATCATTATCTCGATCAAACCCCACTGCGGGGGGTTTATCAGATCGCAACCTTTCATCCCGAATATCAATTCGAGGGTGCAGACAGTGACTCAGTGGAGAACTATACCAATCGATCGCCACTACCAGTCTTCCACATCATTCGGGAAGATGATATTGAGCAAGCTAGGCAGGTCTATCCTGATACGGAAAGCATCCCCATTAAAAACCAGAAAAAACTGAAGGAGATGGGGCGAGCCAAGGTTTTGGCCATGTTCGCCCGTTTCGACCTGATCAAACCCCAATAGGGGGTTTGACGTAAAGGAAAATTGAAAGAAAGTGCAGAACGCTGCCACCGATGACAAAGATGTGCCAGACAGCGTGGTTGTAAGGTAATCTCTCGGCGAGGTAGAACAGGGTTCCTAAGGTATAAACCGCACCTCCGGCCGCCAGGAGAAGAAAACCATCCCAGTCCAGACTCTGGATCAGCGGCCTCGTGACGATCAGTGCCAACCAACCCATGGCCACATACAGGAGTG
Source organism: Pseudobacteriovorax antillogorgiicola (assembly GCF_900177345.1). NCBI lineage: Bacteria > Pseudomonadati > Bdellovibrionota > Oligoflexia > Oligoflexales > Pseudobacteriovoracaceae > Pseudobacteriovorax > Pseudobacteriovorax antillogorgiicola. The sequence continues at coordinate 14,079 of NZ_FWZT01000018.1, read as the reverse complement.
TTGATACCAAGTTAAACCGCCCCGTGAAAAACAGCTTAAAAATAGTCCCTATAAGCGCAAGAGTCCAAATGATTCCAAACATCCACCAGCCCCAGGTATCTCCAAGGGTTATCAAGGTGAACGGGGTATAGGTTCCAGCAATTAGAAAATAGATCGCAACGTGGTCAAAAACCTTGCACATCTGCTTAAGCTTTGGATTTTTAACCCAATGATATGCGGTCGAGGTTCCGTATACCATGATCAGCGAAACCCCAAAAACAATGAGGCTCACAGTGTATTCTACATTCGACTGGTACATGCCTTTATTGATCAGCAAGATCAAGCCAGCAATGCTCATGAGCAGACCAATCCCATGGGATAGCGCGTTCATGAGTTCTTCTTTTTCTGAGTATTCTGATGAGATTGAAGACATAAATACTCCCCCTTTCTTGCCCTATTATAACGCCTGTTTAGGAATTCGGAGCCTTGGGGCACCTGATTTACGGAACTTTGACATTTTGAGAGGTAGTCTCTAGATCTGAACCTTTGCATCATGCCCTTAAGAGAAAGAGCCGAATCTACATCGAGCCCCCAATCAAGTACCGGTGAACGATTTCACGGTCGCCTTCGCAAAGATCCAGGCCGAGAAGATCAGATGGACTTAACCACCGGCCATCACTGTGTTCTTTAAGCAAAATGGTACCTTGAATGCTCACTTTAACGGGGATCAACCGCAATGCAAAGTTCTTTTTTTCCACTAATATGGGCTCCAAAACCTGCTCTACAGCACTCTGAACGTCAAGCTCTTCAGCAAGTTCGCGGATAATCGCCTCGGCGGGGCTTTCTCCCTCTTCGACCTTGCCTCCTGGGAACTCCCATCGGCCCCCTGACGCTTTATGATCAGCTCTTTTTGCAACAAAGTAAGTATTTTTCTGTGCCATCAAGGCGCAAACTACGTCCACCCGTAATACCTTTGCAACTATGAGTGAAATATCCCTAGAACTGAGGCATATTACACGGATGTAGGGCAGATCGAAAGTACTGGAAAAGGACACCCGTATGACTCAGTTATTTTTAGAAGCCTCGGCAAATGAGCCTTCTCTTCAAGGAGTTCGTAAGCTTATTCGAACTTGGCATCGCGTCCAGTTCGAATTATCCCCAGGCAAAGAACACCGTCACTGGAGCTTGGAAGAAAAGCTAGCCTTTCTTCGTAGTGAAAAGCTGGGCCGCTTCACCTTGATCCCAGTCCCAGACTTTTGGCAGGACATCCACCCTGGCATACGAGGAAGTCACTACAAGACCCTAGTCCACTTAGACTATACTGCGTCTGCCCAGGGCCTGCGATTTATTGAAGACTACATGATCGATTGCCTACGCACCTATGCCAATACCCACACAGAGACCTCGGCCACAGGTAAGAACTCAACCATCCGCTTTCACCAGGGGATTGAATACATCAGACGCCATGTTAATGGTGGGCAAGACAGCTTCGTCATTCCGTGTGGCTACGGAGCTACGGGAGCTGTAGAACGAATTCAAAAGATTCTTGGTCTATATTTATCCCCAAAAGGGCAAAAGACTCTGAATGAAACCCTAGGCTGCGACGTAAAAAAAGAGCTAGCTAAAAAGTTTGTCGTGTTTGTTGGCCCTACCGAGCACCATTCTAACGACGTTACTTGGCAAGACGCTTCCCTTTGTCACTTTGTGAGGATCAAAGCCATCAGCGATGGCCCTTCGGTGAATAAAGTCGACCTGGATGATTTAGAAAACCAGCTTAAAAAGTATCCCGACCATATCAAAGTAGGGTCCTTCTCCGCGGCTTCGAACGTCACCGGTATGTCTTTCGATCTTAAAATCATTGGCGACATTCTTAAGCGCCATCAGGCCATGTTCTTCGTGGATTATGCGGCCTCTGGCCCTTATGCAGATATCAACATGGAGCGAGACGGGATCGATGCCCTCTACTTATCGATGCATAAGAACCTTGGAGGAAGCAACCTTGGGTTCTTAGTAGGTAAAAATCATATTTATGACACTAGCACCAACCCATCGTTCGGCGGTGGTGGAACTGTTACCGCAGTGACTCCATGGGAGTATTATTTCCACGAGCGGATTGAAGATCGTGAGTACCCCGGAACCCCTGCTATTCGCCAAGTTTGGCAGGCTGCCTTATCTTTCCAATTGAAGGACTGGGTGGGCGTCGACCAAATTCAGACAATCGACCTTGATTACACCACCAGAATGCTCGATTTCATGGGTGAACATCCAAAGATACAAATTCTTGGCAACCCCGATCCAAAACTGCGCTACCCCATCTTTTCGTTTCTCGTAAAACACGGGGATAGGATGCTTCACCACACCTTCGTTGCAGCCCTTCTCAACGATGTTTTTGGGATTCAAGCCCGATCGGGCTGTGCCTGTGCGGGGCCCTTCGGTCACGAATTGCTTAAAATTCCTAAGGAATTATCTGATAAGTATGTTCAGATGATCCTTAATGTTCTCAATGGATTTAAACCCGGCTGGACTAGAATTGGGATGCACTACACCCTTAGTGAAGAAGAGGTCCGCTACGTATTCCGAGCCCTCAATGGGGTTGCGTTCTTCGGACCGTTGTTTATGGATCACTACTCTTTCGACCCTTACACTGGCGAATGGCTTCACGACCGTGTTGCCGACAGTGAGCCTCAGCTACGCTTGGAAGATGCTCTTACGTATCGAGATGATAGCTCCCAGCTGCCGCGGCTTAACGATGAAAACGGGCTGATGATGGCCTTTGAGCAGCAGTGGCAGGAATTTTTGCTGATGACCAGTGGTAAAATCGCCAATATCGTGATCGACCGCGGCGAACATTTAAGTCGTGGTGCCGATTTTGATCGGTTAACCACGGAAACCTTGCCCATCCTCAAAGACTTCCTCGAAGACTTTGGTAAAGAGTCCTATGAGTTCAGCGTCGATTTGGCCAAGGCTCTATGTCCCTTGATCACCCCCCCAGGAAAGAATCCAGAAGAGTGTCAAAAAACGATCATCGACACTCTTGATCAACTGATTTTCATCCCAGAGAAGAACCTGCATCGCTATGAAGATTTTTCCGAGGTCGATCCTGGGGTTGACTTCTTCTATGTGCCAAAAGGCAAAACCCACCCCAAAATCAATTTGGCGCGGCTTGAAGAGGAAACCCCTTGCCTTCCGTGCACTCCTCGCTAAAGCCTTGATCCCCTAGCCCAGCCAGGGTAGGTTCTGGCCTCTAACTAGGAGGCCTGGGCTTTGGAACTGACAGACTATCTTTTATTGGCTTATGCGTCTATCTGCATATGGGTCGCACTTATCAAGGTGGCCTTATAGGGATAGACAGAAGCCACCTCGGCATAGTTCCTTGAATCGCTTCTTGTCATTCCTCTTTTGGATCGATGCTTCATAAACGCCAGCCTCATCACATAATAGCGCGCGGCAGTAGCCCTTATACTCACGAACGCGTCCGATGATCCTCTTCTGATCGATATCATCACCTAAAGTGCAAACGTCATGAGCAGCAAGCACCACGTAGCTCAGAGGAAGGGACCGGAGATCAACTTTAAGCTGCTTTGCAAACTCTCTCCAAAAAGCGGAGTGATGCACCTGTTGGGGAACATCAGCAAAGAAGTGGCACCAATGAGAGGAGTTTTCCTCCGTTGTCATCCCACAAGGCTTCTGATGCAAACACGGAGCCAAGACTTTGAACTGATCACAGAGCAAGTCACGGGCACGAACCAGGCGATCACTAACAGGATGAGTTCCAGCCTCTACCCAAATGACATATTTTGCGCGGCGTATTCCAAGCAGAAGCTCCTTAAGGTGACTCTCCGTCATTTCTGTTAGAACATGAGATACCAGAAGAATATCGACATCTTCAGGACTTCCCAGAGCTTTATCCAAACTTACATTCGGATATGACATTTGGATCGTCCGCCGGGCAAAACTCATAGCGCGAGGACTTCGATCGAATAACTTAAGGCTCGCGACAGCATCAGTACCGAATATTTCGAGGAATGCAAGGCTAGCAACACCTGTCCCACAGCCAAAGTCTTTCACTCTAAGAGGACCTCGAAATAGCTTGCCGTGTTCCTTCTGAAGGAGCTTCAAGACACTGTGCCACTTCCAAAGAATTCTCTGCCCCAACGTCTCATGGTAGTCAGACAAAATCTGATCATCGGCCCAGTAATCGCGGATGGAGTCCGCCTGAGACACATACTTCCCCCTAAGATCCCGTAAGCTTTGCCAATTAATCTCGACCATGGCTCCTCCTTTCTGGCAGTCGCAGCGAACGCTAGCATACTGCAGGCACTCTCGGGAGCAAAAAAAAACCTAAACCAAAGGTCTAGGCTTAAATAGGCAAAGTTATAACTGGAGCCAGCTTCAGGTATAGAAACAACATCAACATCACAGGCTCAGCCACGGATCAATTTGGAACATAGAAACATCACATGCAGGCAGTTTAAGAAGCAGAAGCAATATCGATTGCAACAAATCGCATGAACACAAGTCATATTCCAAAAGTTCTTATCGAGCGTGAGAATTTACAAGAGCGTTTTCTTCGAGTCTTTCTAAGATACCTTCTAAGACATGGATCGGAAATCCAGTCCTAACATGCTCTAAGTAGAAACTATTGTCTTTTTCAAGATTTTCCTCGGAGTAATGATCGACGATCTTATTCACCAAAGAATCTCGATAGCTTTGTTTTTCTGCTTTTCGTTTCTTAAAGTCCTGAAAATTAAGTACCATTACGTCAACTCCCAACATCATCAATTGTCAGTCTCTATTCATTGCTTTGATACATAATTAAACGGTCTTTTGATTCTTTGCTTTTAACAGAAGCGAAAAAGTAATAGTTTCTCAAGCTAACGGGCTAATTTCCTTGTCAGTTTTTTGTGGGGGACAATAACTTTTACCGGAAAATCGTTTAGAATTTAGACCCTTACGTGGTGGGAACTCCCCCAAGCAGACTAAACCAGAAAGCCGAATTTCCGGGAGAGAAAGCCTTCGATTCTATTGATGTTTACGGAAAGTAACCGATACCCCGTGTGATGCCCCTCTTATAGTAGATGAAGCGAAGGTACAGTATGTCAGAAAATATTCTTGTTTACGGCGCAAGCTCCGCCATCGTCCAGGCAGTTATGCGGCATTTTGCTAAGGAAGGCTGCAGCTTTGTTCTGGTTGCTCGCAATAGTGGGCGTTTAAAATCTGTAGCTCAGGATCTACAAACCAGAGGTGCCCAGCGGGTTGAGACTTTGGTCGCTGATCTCAATGACTTTTCTGGTCACGATGGGTTATGGCAGGCCGCAAGGACCCAACTCGGAACAATTCATCGAGTGATCATGGGGCATGGCAGCCTAGGGTCCCAAGAACTGTCTGAGAAAGATTACCACACGGCGGAAATGGAGTTTCGGACCAATCTATTGAGCTGTATCTCTATTCTGACTCCCATCGCAAACCACATGGAAGCTGATGGTATGGGCCAAATCGCTGTCATTTCCTCGGTCGCAGGAGACCGGGGGCGCAAAAGCAATTACATTTACGGAAGTGCCAAGGCAGCCTTAAGTACCTATCTTTCTGGTCTGCGCCAAAGGCTAAGCAAGGCAGGGGTAAGTGTACTCACAATCAAGCCTGGCTTCGTTGATACTCCCATGACCAGTGAAGTTGATAAAAATGCCTTATTCGCTAGCCCTGAGCAGGTTGGTTCGGATATTTATAGAGCTATGAAAAAAGGCCAAAGCGTTTTATACACACCACGTTTTTGGCTACTGATCATGACAGTCATTCGCCTTATCCCCGAATTCATTTTCAAACGCTTGCCGCTCTAGACGTGAGTGCTAGCCACCCAAGTTACCACGAGGACTCGAAGATTCAGAGAATTCCAACCATTATTGGTAAATTCAAGCCGGACATCAACCAAGTCTACGATCTTTGCTGTGATCATGGCCAGATAGGACTAGCCGCGGCCTTAAAAGGACACCAGGTCACCTTCAACGATCGCGAGCCAGTCATCATCGAGCGACTGCGTCGCGGCATAGAAATAGACCATCCAAGCCTTATTAAACTCTGTCGGTTTCATGTGGGTGATGCCCGGCGCATTCCTTTCCGTAGCCCTTGTCAAATTATAGCGGCTGGAGTTGGCAATCATTTGATCGCAGATATCTGCCAAAGCATTCAAGACAAGGCAGGTATTCGCTTAATTTTGGGCATCCAAAAGCGAAGCGTGGAGCTGCGAATAAAGCTCGATACCCTGGGTTGGCGAATGGTAGATGAAAACCTTTGCCTGGAGCAAGGCCGATTTCGTGAGGTGGTGGTCTTGGAATCCCAAGGTAAGCCGCTTGCCCCCATCGGGGCCTTTGAATGTGATAGTCTGGAGAGTCGTTATCAATTTTTCACTCAACTAGAGCAGCACTTAGAAGTGGTCCGCAACATTCCACCTAATATCCTAAGCTTATGTCGAGAGCGTCGGCAAGAGTGCCAGCCCAGCGATATGGTTTAAGATTCCCCACTTTTTTTCCGATACGTAAGGGACTGGGAGGGGAAGACAAAATGATTAGAATTATTACTCTATTAGCACTTATATCGGCCTTAGCCTGCTCAAAAGCAGGAGAGCCACAGAACAATGAGACACCAACGCAGCTCAACGTCGATCAAGAGGCCGATGCAGAAGAGCGCGAACCAAGCCTTACGGTAAGTTTCGATGATAGCACGCGGCTAGACACACTTTCGGGCTATCTCGTTGGCTTCCAAGAAACCTATGCTTTGCAACGGCTCGGGGAAAGCTCTGAGTTTGTTATTCCATTGGTGGAAGCAGGCCGGTATGATCTTATTGTGACTTCTCAAGACGCTGAAGGCCTGTCGATAGGCTCAAGAATCAATGGTATTCAGATTTCCTCAGGCGGCGGGGCTCGGATTCGTCCCCAAGCGCTGCAAGGAACAACCACCATTAGCGGCTCAGTGGAGAGACTCGGCGGCCAGCAAGAAGGCGCTATCCTGGTGTCTATTCCGGGGACGCACTTTCAGGCGGAAGCTGATGCCAGCGGCGCCTTTGCTATTGCGGATGTTCCCCTAGGAATTCACCAACTGCTATATCAAGCCGATGGCTATCGCATTGGTAAGATCCACATTCTAAACCTGAGCCAAGCGGGAACTCAGACACTTGATACGATGCTTCTCAACGACGCCGAGGGTACGGGCTTTATACCAGCCAAACTCTCGACTCCTGAATCCATAGCGGTCGTCCTCACTCCACCAGCCAATGCTAATAAGGTTCGGGTTTCCGAAACTGGTGACTTCAGCGATGCCGCCTGGCAAGACTTGATTACCACCATCTGGTACTCGTTTTCAGATTTTGGTGAGAAGACGCTTTACGTTCAGTACTCGCAGGATGAAACCAATCTTAGCGCGGTGTTTAGCGAAACATTTGTTGTTGAAGATCCTGCACTCGGTCTCTAGGTTGTTTTAGCGCTCAGGCCGACCTTTTACGGCTTTGAATTGAGCGCTAGCGGCAACCTGAATCGCCTGCTTATCAGCAGCAAACTTGTGTTCCACGTAGCCAAGCACAGACACTGGCCTTCGGAAGCTCAGTTTTCCAGAAAGCAAGCTTTTAGGCTACTTTCCTGCTTGTTCCAAACATCCTTCCAACCTGAGAAAGACTCTCTGATTACTTGGCAAGTCGCTACTGAAGGTTCTGCACTTTCCGTAGCTAACAATGCTGCTCCACTTAAAATTTCCGAGAGTACCAATTTAGGGCCCTGAACAGAAAAATCGAGGCTCTGGTTGAGCTGGTCTAGCCAAGCAAGAGAGAGTTTCGTCTTCTCTGCAGATGGGTTAGCACTATTTTTGACTCTGTTCGAAGTGCTTAGCAATTGATCTACAGTATGTGCAATTACAGCTCCGAGAGAGTGAGGTGAACCTAAATAAAACTCACCACAGTCATGTGTGAAGTCATACTCTACATCTGACTCGACATTAAACAGGTAGTCTAAGAATTCCTTTGTCCACTTCTTGCTTTTAATAGCACCCGGCATTGATGGACTAGCAGGATCTCGCGTCATAGTCATACATGGGGCATTCTCAATACCTGGAAGAGTCTGATTGCTACTGTAGTACGAGAAAAGATCAGAAAAGCCTTCGTTAAGTGCGCCAATGATCAGACTACTTTCTAATCTAGTGTCCCTTAAAGCTTGCGGATTAGCCCTTCGGATGGCGTGAGTGGTATGAAGGAAGGGATTTCTTTCTAAATATTCGAAGTATCCCAGATTTTTATCCTGAAGTTTTTCAAACATGTGGGCGCTAAAAACATGATGGCCGTACTCATGTCTCGCAACAAAAGGCATTTCCCACATTGGCGTTGGTACATTATCGTTTATAGACTTGGCCGTGTGATGAGGTAGAAACGCAATTGTCGGATCACCCTCATAGTTGCTTCGATAGAAAGCATTATACACCATATCAGACTTCCGGTACTGAGCTCCTACTTGCGCATCTGGGTCGTCTTCTAACACAAAGTCCTTTGCTTCGTCGGAATGGCGTTCATAGCGATCCACTTTTACTAGAGGAAGGACTTCAAGTATAACGTTCTTAATCTCTTCATTGCTATTGCTCTCGTACCATAGTCTAGCTTGGCTGACTTCTTTAGCTACCTTTAAACCAACGTATTCCCTACTCCGCTCAGGATATACTTCATCGCATAGGGTAAGAGATTCACTTAGTGAAATCATTTCAGAGCTGAAGGTTTCGATAGAAGATAGAGTTCTGGTTTGCAACTGCAGATCGTAGCTTACTTCTTCAACATAATGCTCTTCCTGGCCGCTACCCACAGCACTAATGCCGTGAAAGCGATCTGAGTAAAAACAATTAGAGCCGACTATAGGTAGCTCATCAGCCTCACCGTAGAAGTTTCTTTGTAAGTCCCCGGCTAGGTACCAAGGCTGAGGCTCGACCTCGACTGGTACTTCCACCACTTTTTCCTCTCTATCACATGCTTGCCCGAGAGTTAAAACGCTCACGAGGGCTGCCGCTTTACATCGTCTCATTAAGTCTCCGAATGTTATTGTGTTCAGCTTATCTATTAGTACCTGTACATCAATCTATATTGCAAAAAGAACGATCTTTCAGACTGAAAAAACAAAAAAAGAGTGCATATCACCTCTACACTCGCCCCACAAGATAAGGGTACATGCCTTATCAACACCGCTTCAGTGACTGTATGCGCAACCTGCTACTGTCAATATAGCGGCAGGAAAGTCTATATTGGTCGCGATGCTAAAAACAAAACGAAGAAAGGATCGTTACGATGATACGTACTTTAGCACTACTCTGCTACAAGCTGACGGCCTCAAGTTCAACTCTCTTTGCCTTTTCAAAGTGCGATGCATCAGACTGGAAGAAACATTTATGCGAGCTACCTAAGGCAGGAGTACGATGCCAAACCGATCTTGCTTCACGCACAATGGTTAGGGCAATATGTGCTTATGAAAGTTGTCCAGCATACATAGGAGGATGTGCTGGCTTTCTTAAGAAAGATTTTTGGTTGCCGGTGAGCATTAATAGTGTTTCGATGCGCTGTCAGTGCGCTCCAAAAAAAGAGTGACGAGATTGTCTGCTAGACCTTTGGTCTAGCTGTTTTGAAGATGATGGGACTTGAAGATTCAGACTTTTAAAAAAACTACTGCTTTAAACCCCAAAGATGACTATTCGAGACCTAAGCCCATTGAGTGCATTCGACTTCGTCACTTTGATGACAGTCGATTGATATGACCAAGGGGCAGGAGAACGAGATCCCCGCTAAAGGTCAAATATAAGTAGTAACTATACATTCTCATCGACTCTGCTTGTAACGATAGTATATCTACATATGTTGAATGTAACATCAGAAAGTATGAAGAATTTATCGAAATAAATGCAACATAATCAGAAAATCAACGTATCTAGAAGTGAAAATGGCTCACAATTGAGCCCCAAAAAGAACAATCGAAAGGAATATCGATTATGACCAAGACAAGTATGTTTAAATCCGTTCTTATGACAAGCTTACTGGTATTTGGAGTTAGTATTTTTGGAAGTGAATCTTCGAAAGATCATTCACTTTCATTGGAAGAATTTATGATTGAAGAGATTGACAAATTTTACCAAGATACTTCTCCTCAACAATGCCCAGACTCAGTAGTTTGCGAAGAAGAGAACGACGACGCTTTTAGTACCTGTAGTAATATTACAGTTTACTGCTATGAATACTGTAATGGCCGACTCACTGGTATTCGCGAATACTGCTACTAGATCAATTCTACATTAGGGGGGGGAGAGGAACTTCTTCTTTTCTATTCCTGGCCGTACCCTCCTTTTGAGCTCAATATTGGAAGATTTCAGCCTAGGAGGTATTTGTTGGTAGTTTTGCTGAAATGTGTTCGCTATTTTCTAGTAATATTCTTGTGCTTGCTAACGTACTTAGCAGTCGTGGGAATTTGGGCCAATAATGTTACTTCACATATTCTAGCCGAGCTCGACAACAGGCAAAACGTAGCTGTACTAGATACAAAGCAGGAAGAGCTATTGCTTAAGATTGAAGATCCAAGATTTTACGAACACTTTGGGGTCGATATCTCTAATGGGCAGGGATTAACCACGATAACTTCATCAATAGCACGCGATCTTTTTCTATCTTCCAAAAATCTGACTGGTATCAATGCTAGTATGCAATCCTTTTATAGGTATGTGTTTGAGTGCTGTAAGAAAATTGATTTAGGGCGAGATGTTATGGCAATTGTATTGGATAACAAACTGCCAAAGAAACACCAACTAAACTATTTTTCTTCGAATTCGTATATGGGTTCATATAAAGGTAGACAGATCAAGGGTTTTTCTGAAGCTGCCGAGGCATATTTTGAGAAACCACTCAATGCTCTGACAGATGAGGAATTTATAGGTTTAGTCTCAGTTCTTATCTCTCCAAATTATTACCATCCTAAACGCAATCCTGAACGTCATCAGCAGCGTCTTAGGCGTGTTAAAAAAATAATTTCGGGAGAGTGTACTCCTAATGGGTGGTTAGATGTTTCTTATTTGGATTGTCATATTGCTGGCAGCAAGAGTTAACTCAATTGTGTTTAATTTAAAACCGAGGCTGACCCATTCTTAGAACCAGCTGAAAGTTGAGTCGCTTCGTTCTATCCACCCTTCATCTGAATTGTAACCTCAATCGGTGTTTCCTTTCGAAGGCTATGATCACCTACTTTATGCACCAAAACAATCTTCGGCTCGCACCCAATTCTAGGGTCGTCTTTGCAATGAGTCATTTGAAAATCTCAGCGGCGAACGCTCATCAAAAAAGTAAAAGAAAGCGCTGCCTGTCGTGATGTAAAATGCAGGCACTTTCCATGTGGTTATCAGCAATCAGATTGGAATAGCAGATGAATGCTTCGTTGTGGATGTGACCCTTGACGCCGAAGTATGGAGTCAGACGAATTGAAGATTCGGCATATAGGTTTACTGTCTGTGCTATGGCCCAGACATAAAGTTTGAAATATCCCAGTGTTGCCTGCAGGCAGCAAAATCTAATTTTTTTGAACAAAATTATTTCACCCCCACCTATGCTAGTCCCTGTCTCTGGAAGGTTCTTTCCAAAAGCGACAATCTTTAATCCTAAGAATCAGGGGTATAATATGATGAATAAAAAAATTGGTTCCGCACTCTTTTTGTCTGGACACCTACTAGTGGTTTCATGTGGAGACGCAGGGATAAGCGATTTAAGCTCCTCAACAGACCTAAATCTCAATAGTAACATTGACGGTAAGATAGGAACCATCGAGGGGTGTTCGGCACAGCAGGAAAAATTCATTAGGCGAGGAGCCATGTCAGCTGAACGACTTATGGTCGGCCTAAGCATCGTAGCAAGTGATCCAGCGCGGATTGATTTAGTTCATGATCATTTTGGTGCCAACGCTACTGGCGAAGAGGTGAGAAGTGGCTATGAGAAAATGATCGGACATACCCGTAACTTCGAATGTCAAAGCAATACTGAAGGCTCATGTTCAAAAGTTGGAGTACAAGCTTATGTTGCAGGTGGAAATAGCGCAGACTCGACTGTCTTTGTTTGTGATCGTGCTCTAGACCTGGATGATGAAAGAGCAGCTAGAGGTCTAAGCACTCTATTCGTACATGAATATTCTCATCTCAATCCATTAAATACCAACGACCTAGGCTTTGGTGTTGCTTCGCTAAACAATGCATACTCATGGGGTAATACCTTCACTAGTGCTTCAAAAGAGTATTTACCAAAGAAATACCACCCATTTAAGTATGAAGATGCACCTTCTTATAGATACTATAAACTTGATCTAACAGATGCTCCACCTTATTTCGCGAGCAAGTGTTTCTCAGAACTACTTTTCCTTGACAAAAATGGTGTAGATCAAAAGGATTCATCAACGACACTCGAGGTTATCAATGCTCAATATGAGTCCACAAGATCACAGGCAAATATAGATAGAGCTTTGGATGGAAGAACTTCATCATTCTTCTGCGTTACTTGGAATGAAGCTAGAGATGGCGCCGCAGCTGTATTCGATCTAGGACGAAAAGTATCAATTTCATCCTACGGTTTGGGTGGAGGCGATCGGAGTTCACTTGATGAATGGACTCTATATGGCTCCAACACTGCTCAAGATGGTGATTGGAAAAAACTAGATTCGAAAACCGGCCAAGCACCTACAGATAGAAACACTATCAATTACTTTGAACTAGACTAGTGAGTCCGCCTCTGGCTAGTCCAGAGGTGTGGCTACTCAAAACCCTAGTCAGAAAAAGAAGTAATAACGATTTCAAACACTTAAATTTGGGCCTTATCAGGTCCATTTTTGACCTTATCTTATAATCATGAGAGATTTTTTGACCATAATCTTAGCTACGATCAGGGCATACTTCATCCTTTTGACTCCTGGAGGATCCAAAAAGCTTGTGGCCGAGAACCTAGCACTAAGGCAGTAGCTGATCGTTGTTTCGAGGAAACGCCAGAAATCTCCTCCACTAAAGACAATTGATAGAGTTCTTCTAGCTTTTACTGCTTTCTTTATACCCAAAAAGCGCTTAGCCAAGCTTGGAATCGTTGTTAAGCCTGCAACAATTTTAAAATTTCATAGGTCTCTAGTCAAAAGAAAATATAGCCAGCTTTTCACTTCAAAAGCTTAGAAAAAACCAGGTCGCAAGAGCTTTGACAAAGATATGATAAACCTTGTTCTAGTGAGGTAGTATTATTGACCTGTTTTTCGCTTTTACCAGCGAGAGACTTAACCCTGACATATTCCGCCAAGACAAACCCACTACTGATCGTCAAAATGGATAGAATAATCGAGATACCATGTCAGGTATGGTTTTTGGTTAGATAGCTGCGGTATCCAGTGATTGCCTATACTTGGCCTAGAACCTGGGTTAAACGCAACATTTTCAGAATTCTTGAGTCCTACAGAGACGACCTTTGAACCACTAAAAAAGGATGTTCCCAATGAGTCAGACTATTCAGATCTCCGCGTACTCTAGCTTAGTCGAGCCAGTCGAAATCGACTTCCCCCACAAACTTACTGGAAAAATGGAGCATGGTAGCGCCGAACTACAAAACCACCTGGAAGGTTTCATGGGATATGTTCAGCAACAGGCGGACGGTACTATGACTCGACAAGCTTTTTCTGTACTCGATCACCTACATAAGGTGAAACATTGCCTAGCATTTGAGATATCTGAATCAAACCTTGATCATCTTGCTGGCTGGGCACAAAGATCAAATTCGATTCTTTTTCTTAGAGACGGCTCCATCAGATCTCCAAACGGCCAAGTTATTTTAGCTCCTGGAGTGGAACTTGAAAGTCTTGAAGGTAGAGTTCCATTAACTGAAGAATCTAATGAAAGAAGAGAGCGATCTTATGTTAAACTCGAAGACTTGAAGCTAAAAGCACCTCCGATCCCTTTTTCAATAAGTGAAAGTGAAGTAATCCTTAGAGATTGGAATTCCCCAAAAAATGCGGACAAATGTTTACTGAACAGCGCAGTTTATTTCAAATTGCATGGGGCTAAGATAGCCTAATGCTGAATGTTTTC